>NZ_JALCZL010000017.1:0-38437 GCF_039667035.1 Sulfurimonas sp. NWX79 | reverse complement strand
AAAAATATGATTACTTTACATCGTGGATTGAGCAAAAGTTTGAAGCTTAATTTAGTTGATTATTATTTGGTGAATTATAAGTAAAATTAAAAAATTAAGCACCCGTTTTTTTAATTAAGTCTATTTTTACAAGATTTATAAATGAAGAATTAGGAGAATATATTCCAAAAATTTGTTTAAGTAAAGATGTTCAAGAAAGGGTAATGCAAATATTAAATGATATAGATTTAGATGCGTATGGGGATTATTTAACAGAACTTATGAGTAAGGTTGGATACCGGGAAGTAAATAATCATATTACGGAGATTATTGCATCTTTTCATCCATATATGATGGAAAACAGAAAAGAAGAATTTGAGGCAATGAGCGGAAAAGAGTTACAAGTGGCTTTGGTTAATTACATTAAAGAAAATTTGCAAATTTGCAGTAAAGAAGACGAAACAATTTAAAAAGGGAGAAAGCAGGGGGGATAGAGAATAGTACCCCCTGTAAATAAAACCATGAATGAGAATTATAACATAAATGCAGAACAAGCAGTTTTAAGCTCGCTGTTGTATGCACCTGAAAGATTTACAGAGTATAGTAAAGAGCTGAATAAAGATATATTTTTTCCTATAGGGCATAAAAATATCTATGAGGCAATGTTGGCACTAAATGAGCGGAACTTGCCTATAGAAGAGGAGTTCATTAAAAAAGAGTTGTCCAAGAATGGCAATTTTGATGAAAATGTACTTATCCAAATTATGGTGAAAACGCCAAGTAACTATATAGTGAACTATATAAAAGAACTTCAAGAGTTACATATAAAACGAGAGATATATGAAGCTACTATAAAGTTTCAACATGGGGAGATAGACCATATAAAGCTTTCCTCGTTGATTACAAAAGCAAACAGCTTATATAAAAAAGAGGAAGAATCAAAGCTGCCAAAAAGGGAGTATGAGCATTTAACTCCTTTCATGAAGAGCTTATTTTATGATTTGAAATCAATAAATGAATATCCAGATGGAATGGTGTTTTCTGTCATGCTAGCATCAATGGCCGGACTCATAGGAGCAAGAGCAAAGATTACTAATACAAAGAACATTACCGTATTTCCGGTTATATGGTCTATGATAGTTGCCCCGTCATCTTTAGCCGCTAAATCAACACTCTATAAGTTCGCAAAAGAGTGTGTTTTTGGAGATATTCAAAATAGATACTATGATGAGTATGAAGAAGAAAAGATAAATTATAAAACTTTGTATAAAGGGTATATGGCATTGCCAAAAGAAGAAAAGCTACAAACAGATGAGCCAGAAGAACCGGTGTTAAAGCAACTTATCTTTCACGCTGGCGGAACACCCGAAGCAAAGATTAAAAGTTTACATCACAATCCAAAGGGCGGTGTTGTATTTTATGATGAAATGAAGTCGGAGCTTGAAAAAGGAAATAGTAACGAAGAGTATAAAGCATTGAAAACATCACTATTTGATGGGAGTGTCTTTCATAAGGAACTCGTTAAGGGTGGGACAATGATATTGCGAACTCCAATTTTAAGTGAAGTCGGTTTGATTACGGAAAAATGGCTTTTGGATGCTACACATAAAAATGACATAGCAAGCGGATATATGGCACGGTATCTATTTAGTGTGCATCCAAAATTAGATTTTAAACCATTACAGATTAAAGATATTCATATAGACAAAAAGAAATATGCGGAAGTTGGTGAGTTTATTTTAGATATGTTTGAAAAATATGATGAGCCGGTAGAATTTAGATTGTCAAAAAATGTTGTGCACAAATACATAGAGTGGTTTAATGCATATTCAAGTGATGCATTTTATACGGAGACAGA
Source organism: Sulfurimonas sp. NWX79 (assembly GCF_039667035.1). Taxonomy (NCBI): domain Bacteria; kingdom Pseudomonadati; phylum Campylobacterota; class Epsilonproteobacteria; order Campylobacterales; family Sulfurimonadaceae; genus Sulfurimonas; species Sulfurimonas sp. NWX79. The sequence continues at coordinate 36,600 of NZ_JALCZL010000017.1, read as the reverse complement.
AGAGGAGATAGCATCATCTGTGAGACTTGGAACATATGTGCTTAAGTTTATGCTCATTAGCTATATTTTTAATAATGCATATAAAAAGATAGATATTTTGGCAAGTGATAATATGCTTGAAATACCAGAAGAGTATTTTTATGAAGCGCTTGAAATCATGCAGATTTTTAGAGAGGGAAGTGATAAGTTACTAAGTCTCTTTGATAAAGCAGATAAATTGAACTATAAAATAGATGATTATGTGCAAAAACTTTATAAGAAAATAGACAAATCACCAAATGGAAAAATAAAGAGATCTGCGGCAGTCAATACAAGAGGATTAAATAGGGAAAAAATAGACCATCTCATAGCAACAGGGATGTTAATATCGACAAAAATCGATAGAACGGAATATTTGAGTAAACCATAGATGCGCTAGAAGCGTTTTTATGGGTATAAGTACACGCAAGAAAAGAGAAAAGCGTTTCTAGCGTAAATATAGAAAATAAAAAATAAGTAAACTTACTTTTTTCATACTTCCAATATGAAGAGAAGGCGACAGATTAAAGGACAAGGAATATTTACAATAATTATGGCTTGGATAAATAGTAGAAGTGAATGTGAATATGATTTAATATTTTTAGGAACTTTTATTTTGGATATGACATGTATTGAATTTATGATGGGAGGTGCACAGTAGAAAACTATAAACGGATTTAAAAATTTAGTCGTCGAGTTCTAGCTCGACAACCAATTTACATTTAAACATAGATACAGGGAGGTAAGCATGTTTAAATATTTTAAGACACGGAAGTATAGCAAAAGTTATAATAAAGTAAGATTAGCAAGTAAACAGTTACAAAGGTTGCAAACTTACATCAAGTTACTTTTACAAGGGGAACAGTTACCAAAAGAGGCTAGAGACCATAAGCTCTTAAAAGAACATATCGGATGCAGGGAGTTTCATATTGCCGGTGACCTAATTGTTGTATATAAAAGAGTTCAAGGTGTACTAGTCTTTGTTGATATTGGAAAGCATGCCAAAATTTTTAATAGCATGTAGATTATATACCTGGTGTAATCATACCAGGTATATATTTTAGTACCTTGCCGACATGGAGGTTGGCAGTACAGGACAAGGATGTCCGAAAGTTAAAAGAGATTTTTTATGTATGCAAATACATCTGCCCAGTAGTAAACTTTATATTCTCCTGCAATCATTATCCCGCCATTGTATAGCTCATAACTGATAGCAATCAGTAAACCTAAAATCAAGCCTGCAAAAGCTGAAAATAATCCTCTCGTGATACTTAATGATTTAGTCATAATAATTCCTCGCATTTTAAAAATTATAACAAGTTTTTAGTGAATCTGCTAAAGGGATATAAAAAGAAGAAATGTAAAAGGGTGTATAAGTGTATAAGTTGTATAAATATATTTATATATATCCCTATATATAGGACTTTAAAGCCTATTTTTACTCCATTTAGAGTTATACAAGACTTATACAACTTATACATTTTGTATAACTCTCATCTTCCTACACTTCCAGACTTATACACTTTTGTATAACTCTTATACGCTAGTGTATAAGTCTAAATAGCCTTGAAACATCGTAATTTAGGGGTTTTTTGTCTAAAAAAACGAAAGTTATACACTTATACGCTCTTCCAGAGAGGGAAAAATAAAAAGACAAGGTTTTTAATGCAAAAGAGGCTTATTGTAGTTAAATTATTTTCCTTTGTTCCAGTGTAAAAATATATTGAATATGCAATTTGTAAAAAATCGCCCTAAATACCTATCCTAAGTGATTGGGGAGTAATGTTTTTGTGTAGCGGGTTGGACATAGGAACGGATAACGGATGTAATATTGGAGTTGTTTCGGAAAAATTCGCTAAGTAGTATGAGGAATGGTATGGTTTGTTGATGAGAAGTGAGTGTGCAGTATGATATAATACCCATATGAAAAAAGAACAAATACTCAACTATCTTAGCAGTGTTAAAACGAAGTACCAAAAAGAGGGTTTTATGATTAAGGCTCTTTTTGGTTCCTATTCTCGTGGTGAAGCAGATGAAAAGAGTGATGTTGATATTCTTGTAGAAGCCACTCCGGAGTTTGCAGCGCGCTATGGATTTGGAGCGATAGAGCGTATCTGTGAGATAGAAAAAGAACTCAGTGCTGCACTGGGTACAAAAGTAGACCTGGCAGACAGTACAGGCATGGGAAAAACTGCCAAAAAGTTCATTATAGACAGAGCGATATATGTCTAAAGAATCCATTGCAAAAGTACACCTCATAATTGAGAAAATCGAATACATAGAGCAGATAGTACAAGAAGCCGGAAGCATTACCGGTGCACTTGAAGATGCAGTTATCAACAGGCCGGCAATTCTTATGCATCTTACAGCAATAGCTGAACAGTTTAACAAGCTCAAACAGTCTCATGCAGATGATATTTTGAGTGCTTTTGATGATAAAGACATTAAGGGAATGTATGATGTACGAACATATATTGCGCATGATTATGAAGGCGTTAATCTTGCCATCGTAGAATGGATCATAAGAAACGGACTTCCAAAGTTTAAAACACAGTGCAAAAGAGTGATAAATAAATAATTGTGTTACCTATATGTTACCTTTTTTAAAGAAGATATGGATAAAGCACCTATATATAGGGATTTTGAGCATATATAGAACTGGTGCTGTCCACCATTCTTCTCTTTTATACCAATTATGTTAACATTTCATTATGATAAGTAGATTTCTTAGAAAATATCTTAGTATTGTTTTCGTACTTGCAACACTTATGGGTACGATGCATCATCATAATGATCTCAAGCAGCATAGTGATTGTCAGATATGTACGATTCAGTCTAGCATTGCGCATGCAGATACACCTGTTGATGTTGTATATCTCACGCAGCTTGATATTTACAGAGAATCTATCGTCACACAACTCACAACACTTCATGATAAGCAGTCTGAAAATCCACTTCACGCAAGAGCTCCTCCTTTTTTCTCCTAAACTTTACAATTAAACAACTATTTTTATAACGGAGAAACAGACAATGAAAAAAATATTAGCTTTGTCTCTTTTTGCCTCTGCAATACTTATGGCAGAGAGTGAAATTGATGCTATAAAAGCAGAATTGCAAGCACAAAAAGAGACGACACAAAAACTAGAAGAGAAGCTTGATGCATTGAGCCGACAACAAGAGAGTACTTCTGTAAATAGAAGTGCAAGTTTTTCACAAAATGCTTATCTGCCAGATATTGCGTTTATCTTAAATATGTCTGCTGTTGGCAGAGATGTAGCAAATGGAGACTATGAAAACTTTGCAATTCCGGGCTTTATTGATGCCTCAGGTGCAACGATGCCATTTAACAAAGAGAGAGGTTTTAATCTTAACTATGCAGAGGTTGCTTTACATTCTGTAGTCGATCCATATTTTGAGGCAGTAGTCTATTTCCACTTGCAGCCAAATGAGTTTGAGATAGGTGAGGCTTATGTACAGACAACATCGCTTCCATATTATCTAAGAGTAAAAGCTGGAAAATTTAAGAGCTCTTTCGGTCGTATAAACTCCAAGCACCACCACTCCTGGTATTTTGATGCACAGCCCATCATCTATAAAGCTCTTTTTGGACCAGATGGCATCAGTGACCCTGGTGTACAACTGCAGTGGATAGCCCCAACTGATGCTTATTTGATGTTTGGAGCAGAAGCACTTCAAGGGACAAATGCGAGAAGTTTTGGCGACAATGAGAGTAATAATCTCTATGTAGGCTATGTTAAGTCAAGTCTTGATGTAACAGATGAGCTCTCCATTCTTGGTGGTATCAGTTATGCGCACGGAAAAAATACAACTACAAATGCGACAGACGTTTATGGCCTTGACTTGACACTGCGCCAAGAGCTTGGGAGTTACTCGTTTCTTCTTTGGCAGAGTGAATATCTTCACAGAGAAAAAGAGCTAGCTACAAGGAGTGATACGCAGGCAGGTCTCTATAGTGAGCTTATCTATCAGTATGATAAAAACTATGCGGCAGGCTTTCGCTATGACGCCATTACAAAGAATGAAGCAGATTTGACTTCTTACAATGGTGTCGATACGAGTGGTTTGGATAAGTACAGTGTAATGGTAGAATATAAACCCTTTCCTATGTCACGACTGCGATTTTCTTACTCTTATGACAGAACAAAAGTCATTAATGATGAAAGACGTAACATCAATGAAGTGATGCTTAGTTTAAACATCGCAGCCGGTGCACATAGTGCACATGATTATTAGGAGAGTAAAATGAAAAAGATATTACTAACACTATTACTAACATCTGTACTATTTGCTTCGCTAAAAGTAGATACAACATATGCGACACTTGGTGCAGTAGCAAAAAAGATAGGCGGTGATGCTATCGAGGTGACTGTTTTAGCTTCGCCTCAGTACGATCCACACTTTATTACACCAAAACCATCACTGATAGCCAAACTTCGCCGAGCTGATCTACTCATTATCAATGGTGGAGGTTTGGAGATAGGTTGGTTGCCCCCACTGCTGAGAAATGCCAACAACCCAAAAATTCGTAACGGCGCAAAAGGATTTTTAGATATATCACACGCTATTGCGATGATTGAAGTACCGACTTCTGTTTCTCGTGCTTATGGGGATGTGCATGCACAAGGTAATCCGCATTACTTTACTGATCCGTATAATATCTTACTCATTGCAAAAGCGATAGAGCAAAAACTCATAGAACTTGACCCAAAAAAAGAACAGTTTTATAGCAAAAATTTTGAGCAGTTTGAAAAAGAGTGGCAAGCCTATCTCAAGAGTTTTGATGCAAAAATGACAGTGTGTACAACAAAAAAAGTGATAGAGTACCATGAATTATATGACTACTTTTTAAAGCGTTATAGCATTAAAAGCTATGGCAACATCGAACCGCTTCCGGGAATTGCACCAAGTTCAAAACATACTGTTGCACTCATTAACACTATAAAAGAAAATGGCATAAAAAAGATTTTACAGGATGTTTATCATGAGCAAAAAACGGCAAAGTTTATTGCTGCAAAAACCGGCGTAAAAGTCGTTGTTATCCCGCATGATGTCGGAGCAGTAGAAGAGAGTGATACTTTAGAGAAGTTTTACGACACAATAGCGAAACGAATATGTCACTGATAGAACTTTTTTGGCCGGCATTTTTGCTGGCCTTTATACTTGTCTTTATTCACACACTTTTTGGTTTGGAGATTATCAGACGAGGTGTGATTTTTACAGACCTGGCGATAGGGCAGTTCGCTGCTATTGGGATGGCTCTTAGTATTGCATTTATGGATGGAAGCTATCAGACGATACTGAGCTTTTCTTTTGCCATTCTTGCAGCACTTATTATCACATGGGCAACGAAAAATGTTGAAAAGATTGAGGCTTTCATTGGTCTTTTGTATGCTTTTGGGATTGCTGTGATAATGTTGGTTTTGGCACAAAGCTCAGAAGGAACCGAACTCTATTCAAAACTGAGTGCGGCTGATATTTTATTTACATCACCGAATGATTTTTACAAAAGCATGGCTCTTTACAGTGCTGTTAGTCTTGTTATGTTTGTTCTTTATCCAAGACTGCAGGGGATAAAAAAAGAGTTTTTGTTCTTTGTGATGCTAGCTGTAACTGTAACCTCTTCAGTACAGTCTGCTGGAGTTTTGGTTGTTTTTGCACTGCTTATAGCGCCCTCTTATGCAGGAGTGATGCAAAAACGATTTAACTCTTTTGCTTTTGCAACACTTTTTGGATCTTTTGCCCTCGTTATTGCCCTTGTGGCATCTTACTTTTTAGATTTGCCAACCGGTTATGCAATCATTTTCGTAACAGTTACCTTTTCACTGCTCTTTGTGGTATTATTGAGCATTATAAAAGGAAAGAGATGAAAAGTAAAATATTGGTTTTTTTACAGTTCTTTATTATATTTTTGATGCTTTTGCCCCTTGGAGAAAAGATGCATTATCTTTATGCAGGTATGTTTTTCTCTGTAGCTGGTGTAATCATAGGCTTGCTCGCGATCAATACACATGAAAGAGGAAATTTCAATATTCGCCCAGATATCAAAGAGGAGTGTGAGCTCGTTACTCATGGTATCTATACCTATATCAGACATCCGATGTACCTTTCTGTTCTTACTATAATGTTAGGTGTAGTGCTTATCTATTTTAGTTTTTATGAAATTGTTCTCTATATAGTTTTAGTGAGTGTTATGCTTACAAAACTTTTTTATGAAGAACATCTGTGGCAGTACCACAGCCAAGAGTACGAAGTCTATAAAAAACATACAAAAAGGCTTGTTCCTTTTATATTTTAACAATTCGATATAATAAGATAGACACAAAGGGCAGGTGTATACGATTTTATCTCTCGTTCAGACAAAGAGTTTTGAAGAAGAGCCAATTCAAGCCGGTTTGTATGATCTAAATCGTTATGCCAGAAGACCATGGAATAAGGAGTAGGTGATGGATATTGTTCTTCTTATAAAATCCATAATGGGTCTGGTCGTAATTTTAGGGATTTTAATAGCATTTTTTCTCTATACTCCAAGTGGAAAGAAAAAAGAAAAAAAAGAGAAAAAAAGTTATATACAACCGAGTAAGCCAAAGCCAAAACATGAACTAAAGGACCTGCTTGCAGTTATTCGCAATAAGCATGCAACAACTGAAGAACTAGCGGAGGCACTGGAGCTAATCATCAAATATCATGGGCATATTCATCCAAAACTTGGAATCCGGACACATTCTGATTTTGATATCTATTCAGAGGTACTTTTGCGTATTTGTCGCCATCCCAACACAAACAAAGGTATCATCATAAAGTTTGATAAAGAGTTGGAGAAATTAAATCCAGACTATGTCAGGGAGATAAACGACTCTCTGACAAAGGGGCTCAATTCAAGAGGAATATAGTTCTAAAAACTGTCTGTAATCGGACCTTGTACTTTATAGATATGAAGTTTTTGCAGTGCTGCGAGTTCTTCTTGGTCTTTTACAAAACTTGCAATGATTTCTATGCCAAGTGATTTTGTTACAACTTCAAGCGCATTCATAGACTCCTCTGTCTGGTCAAGCAGGAATGTGACATCTGCTTTGATAAACTCAGGATTAAGCTCTTTGAGATAGTTAAAATCACTGCTCTCACCTGTGAAAGCATTAATACCGAAACCAAAATTATATTTTCTAAAAAGATCAACAAAACCTTTGACTGTTGCGGTGTTATGTAATGCAAAACTGTCAGAGACCTCAAAATAGAGTTTGAAGTTCAATTTTTTCGCATAGAGATAAAAGAGTGTAGAGAGTTCATCAAATGCTTTTGTATCTTTTAAAAACTCATTAGAGAGACGAATGGAACAGATACTGTCTTTGAGCTCAGGATGATCGATGGTAAGTAGATTTTTGAGGGCTACAAGGTACATTTTACCAACAAGTCCAAGGTTGATAGCCGGTGCGATAAAGTCACCATAGTAGAAGTGTTTATCTTTCCCGCCATCAATAGTAAAGGTCATGACTTTATGATTAATTTCTTTGGTCTGTGTATCCATTGTTGCCCAAAACTTCAGACTAAAGTAGTTTTTCTCTATGGACTCTTCTAAAATAGCACGCCACTCTTCTTTTGGAAGGGCATTATGATTGTTCTCTTCATATACATAGATATTTTTTTGCTCATCCGCTTTGGCTTTTATCAGTGCATCATCAGCACGTGTAAGCAGATCACTGATGCTAACATCCGGTCTGTATCGATAGATACCGATGTTTATATAGACCTCTTTAGTGTTGATATCATATTCATCCGCAAGTTCCAGAAAACTCTCAAAGATATTTCTTGAGATTGATTCAGAGAGAAAAGATTCACAGTCTGGTAACATAAGCGTAAATTCGGTTCCATTCACACGAGCAATGAGATGTTCGTCAATGCTTTTTGATTCCTCTTTAAAGATATCTGCAAGAGAGCAAAAAAATGCATCGGCTTCTTTTCGTCCGAGCTGTTTGTTGAGAATCTCTGCACCGCTAAGGGCGATAAGCATAATACATCCACCATCATTTTTTGTCTCAAGTTGTAGTAGTTCAGGAAGTTTGAGCATAAGATAGCGGCGATTGAAGAGTTTTGTAACAGGGTCATTATAGAGGAGTTCACGGTTTCTTTGTGCTGCTTCATTTGCTTTATTGAAGATCTCTTCAACTTTTTTCACCATTGCGTTCATTGCGTGAGAGACCTCTTTAAACTCTGTAGTATAGGGTTCTTTTGTCTCTATAACAAACTCATTGTTGAGGATTGCTTCAGCTTGATGCTGAATGCGTTTGAGCGGTTTGAGGATGAAGTGCAGCATAATGCTTAAAAGGCTTAAAGAGATAGTAGCGAAAATCACAAACAGATAAAGCAGTTTTGTAAATGTTTGATAGAGTGCTTCATAAACGATTGCAGTGTCTGCTTCAACGGTGACTTTTCCGATAATATTCCATCCTGATGTTACATCAGATTTAACAGGCTTTAAGTGGATATCTGCAAAATCGATAAACCATGCAGGAACACCTTCTATTGGGTCGTTATCCTCTTGTTTGTAGCTGAAGCTTGCATCATTGGAGGTGAACTCTATGCGTTTGTAGTAGCCACTGTCAAATTCTGAGTCAATGACACTCGTAATCATAACAGGCTCTCCCCCGGTTTGGGCTATTTTGTTGGTTAGTGAGGAGATGTTGTTAACAGTAGTCTGGTAGAGACTCTCAACCATATCCTCTTTGGCTGTTTTATAGTTAATGACCATAACAGAGCCTAAAATTGTTATTATCATCAGTGAGAGTGCCAATGCCATCTGTTTAAATAGTGTCATAGTTTTTTCCTTTTCATATTGGCTTCGAGTTTCTTCCATTTTTTAGATTTTGGTCCGGTGTCTCCGTTTATCATCTTTATAACCTTGATAAGGTCAGGACGTTTAGATACCGGAAGAACAAGTCTGTTGTTGTTTCCTAAAATAAGAATGTCATTTTTAGATTTTGGATTTGGCACTTTAAAATAGGCCAAAACCATATGTGAACTCTTTTTCCCTCGTCTGCTTTTGTAGATTACATAAGCAAATTTCATTCTATGTGGGTCAATACCGAGTTCTTTGAGAATATAATACTTTGCAATAGTATAATCTTCACAGTCCCCTTTGTTTTTGCCGATAAACTCATAAAGCGTTGCCCAGTAGTCACTGACACCGTAAACTTTTTTATCACTTGCATACTTTATGAAGTTGACCCATGTGTTTACAGTGTTGAGCTTTTTCATAGTAGAAGCATTTTTTAGTTTCTGCAGTAAAGATGTGTTTATATCGGCAAAACGATTTTTTGCAAAAACGCCATATTTTTTCAGCGCACGCTCTTCTAGTTTTTTATCTATAAGCTGATCTGCATGCAGCACGGAAGAAGATATGATAAAAATCACGAGAAGCTTTGTCAAAAAATTCATGCTTTATTATACTATAGACTTCTTGCATAACTAAGATATATCTATTTTTACTGCTGTCTTTTATTAAATCCTGAAGTTCCAAGTTTGGCTTCAATTTGAAAGTTTTTTGCATAAGCTTTGAGATAAGTTGGGATGGCTCTGCCTTTGAGTTTCATCATATCTTGCAGCATTCGTTTGGCGACATCTTCTTCGCAGAGCTCTTTTACCTGCGTGAGATAGCTAAAGAGCAACTCGCCTTGGCGAGGCAGGGAGATTTTGTATGTGGAGTCGGTTTTGGCATATATCCAAAGTGAAAAAGCATAAAAGTTTTCATAAACGCTTGCATCTTGCCAAAGAAGCGGGAGTGATTTTTTGAAATTACCCGAGTTGTAGTAGAGGTCCCAAAAGCGTGCAAAACGCTTCATAATTTGAATATCTTTGAAAGAGAGCTGAGAGTTTTTTAAGATATCATAAGGTGGAATGTCACTGTAGACCATACCGTGCTTGATATCATGACGGTTAATGTGTGTGCCTGATAGTTTTTTGAGTATGCCGATTTGAATCTCACAAGAGCTCAGACGCATTAGCTCATCAAGGTTGTGTCCAAAACTCTCCAGCGATTCTCCTGGAAGACCGACAATCAAATCCAAATGGATATGCGCTGTTGTCTCATTTTCCAAAAAGGCGATATTGCTTTTGATTTTATCAAGCTTGAGTTGGCGTGAGATATTGTCTGCAACCTCAAGATTGAGTGTCTGTATACCGATCTCAAGCTGCAGGGCTCCATGGGGAAAGCGTTTTATCTTCTGGCGCAGACTCTCTGGAAAATGGTCTGGAATGACTTCAAAATGAGCAAAATAGGGTGGTTCTTTGGCTAAAAAGAAGTCCAAGATGCTGTTGGCCGTTTTCATGTTGAGGTTAAAAGTTCTGTCGACAAATTTAAAGTTTCTCGCTCCCCTTTGCCACAGTTTTTCAAACTCTTCTAAAACTTTCTCCAAATCAAATGCACGGACCTTTTCATCCATGGAAGAGAGACAGAACTCACACTCAAAAGGGCATCCACGTGAGACCTCTACATAGATATATCGGTTTTGGATATCATGGTCGCTGTAGTGCTCATACGGGAGATTTATTGCTTTGAGATTGGGTATGCTCATACGGATGATACGCTCATGGGCAGTACCGTTTTTGATATCTTTGCAGAGTTGATAGAATGCTAAATCACCTTCACCCTGGATAATATAATCAGCCAGATCAAAGTTCACACGGAAGGGTAGATAGGTTACTTCCGGACCACCTAAGATGATGGTAGTATAGGGTGCAACTTTCTTTAAGATATGAATGAGTTCATGGATTTGGCTTGCATTCCAGATGTAGACACCAAGTCCGATGATGTCAGGATTGTTATCAAGAAGCTTCTCTGCTACACTTTGGAGGGCATCATTGATGCTAAACTCTAAAATCTCTGTATGCTCACGCAACTCCTGCATATTTGCATAGAGATAACGAAGACCGATTGCTGAATGCGTATAGCGTGAGTTTAGCGTGCTTAAAATGATTTTCATAAAGGAAGTGTAACATAAAAAGAGAGATTAAAAGAAAAACAGCCAAGAGAAATAAAAGGGGAAAAACTCGGCTGTTTGAAAAATTTATAGGAGTATATGTGTCTCGCTTATGAAAGGGGGGAAAACATAATTGAGATGTAAAATTATAATAATTATAAGTAAATATTAGGTAAATATTAGGTAAATATCTAAGCTTTCCCTTTTTTCTCTTTGTATTCCACTAACATTTGGTCAAGTTTGTCAAATAACAGAGCGGATGCATTTTCCATTATAGCAAAGTTTTGTATGATTTTCTCTGGATTGTCATACTTGATAACAGTTCCTTCTTGAACAAACTCCATATTTTTAAAGGTCATTTTATGTACTTGAGCATGTGGTGCATCCATCTCTTTAAAGGCTTTTGTATGACCGAATCTCTCTTTACCGACACCCTCATACCATTTCCCCATACGGCAGTTGTGATGGTCAGGAAAGATTTTACTTGTATCATCATTGAGTACTGCTGAATATGCATTAGATTTAAAGAGGATATGGTCTACTTTTACAAGCGTTGTAAAGAGTCTGTTTTGGATGTTAATTGCTGCATTTGAAGCATCTTCTGCAAGATGATTTAAATCTTTGAAAGTTGTTTCAAACTCATTGATAACCGTACTGGACTCTTGAGCGATATTACTGATCTCATCAGAGTTGCTACGCATATCGTTTGCTTCTTGTTGGAGTGTTGAGATAGTAATTTCTATCTCATTTGTCGCTTTTTGTGTGCGTTCTGCAAGTTTTCTTACCTCATCGGCAACAACAGCGAATCCGCGTCCATGCTCCCCTGCACGGGCAGCTTCGATTGCCGCATTCAGTGCAAGAAGATTTGTCTGGTCGGCGATATCTTTTATAAGACCGATAACTTCGGAGATTTCACGGCTTCTGCCTTCAAGAGAGACAATACCTTCATGGGATGAGGCAATAAGTTCTACAAGTAAGTTCAGATGCTCGCCAATTTCCAAGACACTGCTGAGTGATTCTGCAGACTCCTTTGCAGTTTTTTGGGATACATCAACAATTTCACTTGCATCTTCCGATGAGCTTGTCAAATCTTGCTGAATAATGCCAAGACCTCTTGCGACACCACCCCCAAGAGAAGTAAACTTTTCGGACATCTCTCCTCGGATTTTTGTCTCATAGCCATCGGCAATAGATGCAATCGCCTTGTTGACGCTTACGGCAGTCGTTTTAAAGATACCTTGGAGCCCCTGTGGATAGGTATGACGATATGTTTTCCCTTTGGAAGCCGCTTCAATGGTTGTTGCAATGTCACGCATAAAAGCTTCGAGCTGGTCAATGGTATCGTTGAGAGCCCATGCGATTTTTGCATTTTCAGAGTTGTCGTTTGGAATGTTTGTAATACGATCTTCGAGTTCTCCTTTGGCTGCGTGAGCAAGAACCCTTTGAATATCTAATATGATTTTAGATGTTGAACTTGAAGAGTCCTGTGTTGGTATGAAAAGAGATGCGACCAAAACAAGAAGCAGAAGCGCAGCTAATATATAGTTGCTTGCAACAAGAGCATAGAGGGTAACAACAGCTAAAGCGACAAACAATACAAGGGACTGTTTATTTTTGAATAGAGATGATAAATTCATCGTAACTTACTCCTTCTTTATGTAATAGATCATCAAGGATCTTCTCACCGGCAGCTATACCACCACTTCTTTCTGCTTGAACCATCTGTTCATAAAGCGGTTTAATAAGAGCAAGTGCTTCAGGATTTGGTTTTCGTCTTACCGAATAATAGCCAATAATGTTACCTCTTGTATCAAAAGAAGCCGTTACATTGGCATAGACCCAGTAGGCATTGTCATTTTTTGTTTTGTTGATAACATAGGCAAAAATCTCCTGCTTGTTTTGGATACGTTCCCATAGAAGTTTAAATACTGTTTTTGGCATATCAGGATGACGCACAATATTATGTGGTTTTCCAAGAAGTTCAGCTTCTGTATACTCTGCCATCTCTATAAAAATTTTATTGACATAGGTAAGGCGACCTTTGGTATCTGTTTTAGATACGATGAAGTCATTTTCACTCATCTCTCGTAACATAATTTCCACCTTGTTTTTAGTGATAGGAAGTATTTTATCATAAAAGTATTACAAATGCGGTTATAATTTTAGAATGATTTTACTACTAGGCATCTTTTACTATTTTTATTTTTCTGTTGTCGGTATCTATATTATCTTTTTACCAAAGGTTTTAAGCGGCGTGGGCTACAGTGCCAGTGAGATAGGGATTATCTTCGCTGCTGCACCGCTTATTCGTTTTATATTGCCGTTTTTGTTTATGCGTGGATTGCAGTTAAACTCCAAGATATTTAATGGCTCTTTGGTTTTAGTCGCTGTGAGTGCATTCTCTTTTTATCTCTCGCTAGAGCATTTTTATTTTCTGTTGCTTTCAAACATTGGCCTTGGAGTGGGGCTTAGTCTGATACTCCCTTATGTTGAGCTTATCTCTTTGGACTCGATTGGTAAAGAGCGTTATGGGAAAGTGCGACTCTTTGGCTCGCTTGGTTTTATCATCGTGGCACTTGTGCTTGTGAAGTTTTTGTCATCTGCTTATGTCGCTTTAAATTTTTTATTTGTTTTGACACTAATCATGACAGCAGTTGCCTACTTTGTACAAAGCACTGCGGTGGCCAAGGAATCACAAAGCCAAGAGAACTATCAAAATGACATCCATCTTCTGCGTGATTATAAACTCTGGTTAGGACTGCTGTTGATGCAGATGAGTTTTGGTTCTTTTTATAACTTTTTTACAATCTATGAGACAGACAGAGGTATTTCGCTTGATATGACAATATATCTCTGGAGTTTTGGTGTTATCGTTGAGGTGGCAATGCTCTATTTTCAGGGAAGGTTTCTTCGCGCTAATCTTTTGAGCGTTCTGCAGATAACCATCTTTGCAACAATCATTCGATGGTTTTTGATTTTTGCATATCCGACAAACTTGAGCGTGCTCTTTTTTGCTCAATCTCTGCATGCACTGAGCTTTGCACTTTTTCACTCTGCAGCAATTTCTTACCTTTTTGCTAATTACAGGCACAAAAGTCTTGCACAGCAGTTTTTTTCAGGTATTACATATGGTTTGGGTGGGCTTCTTGGAGCACTGTTAGCGGGCTTTATCTATGAGTATTATGCCCAGCAGCTATTTCTAAGCTCTTCATTGATTGCATTCATGGCATTTGCAATGATCTCTTGGTATAAGCAGGAAAAAGAGAGAGGTGTCAAAGAGAGACTTTTTTGATATATTTGATATAATAGAATAGATGTAAAAAGGAAGAGTATGCAGGATGATTTTTTAAGCAGTGCTATCGATTTAAAATATATACTTGATTCTTTTAATAAAAATGTTATTTTTTCAGCTACTGATTTGAGTGGAAAAATTCTCTATGTAAGTGATGCATTTTGTGAGATAAGTAAATACAATGCAGATGAACTTATTGGAAAAAATCACAATATCGTACGCCATCCAGATGTTCCGGACACACTATTTGAAGAGTTGTGGCGTACAATAAAAGCAGGAAAAAGATGGGTTGGTGAGATAAAAAACAGAGCAAAGGATGGGAGTGACTATTGGGTTCTTGCTCATATTGAGCCCTATTTTGATGCAAAGGGTAAACATATAGGCTATCATGCTCTACGACACAATATTACAAACCAAAAGAAGATAGAGAAGCTCAAAGAAGAGATAGAGAGTATTAATGAGTATTTGGAAGTAGAGGTAGAAAAAAGAGTTGTAGAGGTTGTAGCGCTTAATAAAGAGATACGTGAAACACAAAAAGAGATTATATTTACCATGGGAGCCATCGGTGAGATTCGCTCAAAAGAGACAGGTAATCATGTCAAAAGAGTTGCTGAGTATTCAAAACTTTTAGCAAAATACTGTGGTATTGACAACTATTATGCAGAGATGTTAAAAGAGGCAAGTCCAATGCATGATATTGGCAAAATCGGTATTGCTGACAGTATTTTAAACAAACCCTCGAAGTTAACTTTTGAAGAAAAAGAGATAATGAATACACACACAACGTTGGGTTATGATATGTTACGACACTCTGATAAGGAACTTTTGCAAATTGCTGCAACAATTGCTTATGAGCATCATGAAAAATATGATGGAAGTGGATATCCGAGAGGTCTGCAAGGTGAAGAGATTAGTATATACGCAAGGATTACGGCCATTGCAGATGTTTTTGATGCCCTTGGAAGTAGTCGAGTCTATAAAAAAGCTTGGAGAGATGAAGATATTTTTAAAATGTTTGAAGAAGAGAAGGGAAAACATTTTGACCCGACTTTGATTGATATATTTCTTAATAATAGAGATGATTTTTTAAAGATAAGAGATAGATTTAGTGACTGTTAAATGAGAAAATTAATTGACTCTCTCACTGATTTAATTCCCTTTGAATGTGTTCGAGTGTACGTGAGAGTTTATAGTACTCATTGAGATAAGGAGAGTCTATAGAGAAGAGAAGTTGTCTGTATTTGAGGTAGTTCAGCCATACTTTTTTGCTCTGTTTTACTCTTCCGCGTTTGATAAGCTCCAAACTTACAGCAGCATTGATAAAGCCTTTGAGGAGTTTTGTCTCATTTGTCGCCTCAAAACGTTGAGGGAACCAGAGTACTTCAAGTGCCTCATGCGCATCATAAAAGCGTTCCTCACGCAGGCACGCTTTGAATTCGTCAATTTTACTCTGTGTCATTGTCATCCAACAGCTGCATATTTTTACGCCAGTAGCCACGTCCGCCTTTGAGTGAGATACAGTGGTGCTTTGGAAACTTCTCTTTATACTCTTGAAGTCTCTCCAGTGTAGCTTTCCCTGTATCACAGTAAAAGACAAAAACACTTCCCTCTGGGTACTCTTTCAGCTCATAAGGATTGTATGTAACGGTATCGGCTTTTTCTATAGGAGAGAGAACTGTGTCAACAAGAACTACTTTTTTTCCCTCTTTTTCAAAACGCTTTTTGTTTTCTAAAAACTCTTTTTGAGTCCATTCATTTGGGTAATTCATAGTGTAATTATATTGTGGCACTTTTAAGTTAAGATAAGTACAATAACATAATGGCAAAGAAAAATAAGAAAAACAGCAAAATCAATCAGCGGATACGAAAATTTTTTGATGGAGATCCTTTTGACGTAGGGATAGAGCGTGTTGAGAGTAAAACACTCAGCGAGCTTTTTAGTGCACTTGGTATCTATGATATCGAGCATAACAAAAAACTGATGGTCAAAACACTTCGTATGATATGGTCAGAAGCCGAGAGTGCGATGCGTCAGGATATCTTGCACTTTTTTGAAGCAGACGGAAAAGTTTATAAGTCCCAAAAGCCAAAAGATGAACCACACTTTAATCGCCAAGAGAAGATTGAAGCTATCTTGGCAGAGTTAGATGTCAATGATGAAGAGGCACTGCGTCTGCGTGAGGTGTTTTCTACAGTGCGCTCTAAGAAGATAACGATTGAGAAGATGGAGTCAAAGCTCCGATATATTCGTTTTGAGTTGAAAAAAGAGAAGCTCGAGCGTGAGCTGGAGGGTTTTTTTGATCTTGATAACAGTTTTGAGTTTAATGCTTCACTCAAATACGAACTGTATGAGCAGAGTTTTCATAAGATCTTAACACTGCATACAAAACCCTACTTCTATGAGTTCATAGAAGACAATCCCTATGAAGAGATAGTTGCAATCATAGGCAGGGACAAAGTAGCAGTCGTAGAACAAAAACAGCAGCAAATAGATGCCTTTTTACAAGGGCTTAAATATCCTCACGCATATCTCTCTACAAAAGAGATTTTGGATTCCCTGCGAGCTTCACCTCCTAAAACAACACTAACATATCCCTTAATGAGTGCGAAAGTTTTAAAGCGTATCGTCGCCCAGAAGATTGATGCCAAAGAGATAGAGCTGCACAGTGAAGAGGTACTTATTGTTGTAGATGAGCGTCTTACACTGCCATATTCGGAGCTGGAAGTTGCTTACAATCTGGAACTGCATATAGAACTTGATGGACTTTTAGAAGAGATATGGGAGTCCAAGCGTTTTAATTTTGATGCAGTCCATATTGAAGTAAAAAAAGAGTATGAGGATGAGTTTTTAGAAGAGCTGTGTGAGCTGGTAGAGGAGTGCAGAGGATATGCCGAATTGCTTCACTTTAGTGAGGAGGAGCTTCACGCAAGAGTCTATGAGTTCGTTTTGGAGTTATTACCAGGAACACTTCATCTCACGGAGAAGATCAAGCGAAAGATTACCCGAAGGTTTCTACACTCCATCCAAGGTGAGTTGATTAAAAAACAACGTCAGGAACTGCTTGCACGAACGATTCGTGATTTTAAAAACCTTTTTCCTGTTGCACGGGGAATGCAACGAAAACTGACACTGCATATAGGTCCGACGAACAGCGGTAAAACATATACGGCAATGCAGCAACTTCAAGAGGCAGATACCGGTTACTATCTTGCACCATTACGACTGCTTGCTCTAGAGGGGTATGAGACACTTAAATCAAAGGGAATAGATGCTTCTTTGATAACAGGAGAAGAGCAGATACTTGATGATGATGCGACACATATCAGTTCAACGATTGAGATGATGAACTATGATGTGGATGTGGATGTCTGTGTTATCGATGAGGTGCAGATGATAGATGACCGTGATCGTGGCTGGGCATGGGCAAATGCCATTATTGGAGCACCCGCATCTGAGGTGATAATGACAGGCTCACCAAATGTTAAAGATGCCATTATAGCCCTTGCAGAGTATCTTGGAGAAGAGCTTGAGATCATAGAGTTTGAGCGAAAAAATCCGCTTGAACTCTTAGAAAAACCGTGTGATTTTAAAGAGATAGAGGCAGGGAGCGCTGTGATAGCTTTTAGTCGTAAAGATGTGCTTGGTCTCAAACAGCGTCTCTCTGCAGAGTTTAGTGTGAGTGTTGTTTATGGAAATCTTTCCCCAGAGGTCAGACGTGAAGAGGCTCGACGTTTTCGTGAAGGAGAGACACAGATCCTTGTTGCCACAGATGCTATTGCCATGGGGATGAACCTGCCGATTAAGACTATACTCTTCTCAAAGGCTGAGAAATTTGACGGCATTGCGCAACGTAATCTTTTTGCTTCAGAGATTCAACAAATCGCCGGTCGGGCAGGGCGATACGGTCTACATGAAAACGGCTATGTGGGAGCACTCAATAAAGAAGCTCTTTCAATTATAAAGAAAAATTTTGCAAAAGAGCCAAAAAAGATAAAAACACCGTTTAAAGTGATGGCCTCGCTTGACCATATCAGGCTTGTCAGCTCTATTTTGGAAGAGAACTCGCTCGAGGAGATTTTACGCTTTTTTATTAAAAACATGGAATTTAACGGTCCATTTTATGCGGCAAGTTTGGATGATATGCTTGAGGCCTCACGTATAGTGGATTCATATGATTTGGATATCGCTACGAAGTATCATTTGGCATGTGCACCACTGACACTGAAATCTGCCTATATTATAGAGGCCTATGAGAGTTATATCCATGCGTTGGAGAAAAAGGAACCTGTTTACTACCATCCACCACGCCTGCAGGGTTCACATGCACAAACTTCTGATGAACTTTTGCGTGCAGAAGATATGGTCAAAGAGATATCTCTTTATCTTTGGCTCTCTTACAGGTTTGGTGAGAATTTTGTAGATGAAGAAAAAGCACGGCGTTATCGAGGTGTGTTGAATAAGTACATAGAAAATACTTTGCAACAGACACAGCTTGCACAGGTTTGTAAACTCTGTTCAGCTCCACTGCCGCTCAATTCAAAGTATGCGATCTGCCAGTCCTGTTTTCGAAAAAACTACACGCATAGACGGGGACCAAGACGCCCCCATTAAAAATTTCTAGCTTTTGAACTCATTGATGGTTGCCTGTAAAGAGGAGGCAACATCAACAAGTTTCTGCAGATCACTCTCAATACTCTCTACACTTGTTTTATTTGCAGTAGAGAGGGTCTCTATGTCGGTAATATATTGAATAATCTCTTTGAGATTTTCACTCATCTTAAGACTATCCTCTTTTGATTTGTTTGCAACTTGTGTCGAGTTGTCCATCGCATCGGTTGTGATGTTGATTTTTGCTTCGACATCTGCAGAGATATCAGCAAGTGCTTCAATGTTTTTGGTATTATGTGCCATTTTATCGCTGACATCATTAATGGCTTGAACAATTGTATTGACACTGATATCTATCTCACTGAGTCCTTTTTGTGTTCTCTCCGCCAGTTTTCTTACTTCATCGGCAACAACGGCAAAACCACGTCCGTGCTCTCCCGCACGTGCCGCTTCTATGGCAGCATTGAGTGCGAGCAGGTTTGTCTGTTCTGCAATTTCACGGATGATGTTGAGTACATCTTTTACCTGATCGGCATCAGTTTTAAGAGAAGAGAGCTCTTGATGCAGTTCAGCTTCTGTCTCTACAAAGCTGGTAACTTCAGAGCTTAAAGTATCTAGAGACTCTTTGGCACTGGAGAGTTCCTCTTCTGCTGCGAGAATTTTTGCTTGGGTTTCAGTAGCAGCTTCTATTGTCTCTCGTAAGATATCTTGAATAGCTGCACTTTTTTGACTAGTTTTTTCAACGAGTGCCTGTTCTTGTTGTGTTCCTTTGCGAATAACATGTGATGCCATCTCTATCTCATTGGCAATAGCTTTGTTTTGGTGACCTAATGATTTGACACTGTTTACAGTAGTCTGAATCATCTCTATAAAGTTGTTGACCTCATTGGCAGCCGCACCGAACTCATTTCCTTTTTTATAGGCAAGTCTTTTTGTCAAATCTTTATCACCACTGACGAGATTGGCGATTTTTGCTTTGAGTCGTTCAAGTGGTGAAAAGATCTCTTTGACAAAGAAGATAGAAGCAAGAATGGCAAAAAGAATACCTGCTACAACAAGAGAGATGAGTAGCATCATATTTGTGTTTTGAATTTCTGCATCGTTTTTATCAAGGGAGATAACAAGATCCATTGCTCCGAGTGCATCACCTACATTTACGTTATAGTGACACTGCAGACATCGTTTTTCTGCTATCATCGGTTTTATCATACGAATGGTATGATGGTTGTTTATATCCTTCTCCAAAATTTTTGTTGTTTTGTTGGTAAGCGCATCTATAAGAAGTGGATCATTTGTAAATTTTTCTGCAGGGGCATAAACTTCGATAACTGCTTTTGATTTGCCTATATCCAAATATTCGATACCATCAATTTTTCTGGCATGTTTAAAAGCATCCTGAACGATTTCTGGATCACCCATCATCATACTTGTTGTCATGGTTTGAAAGATGGATTCACTGAGCATTTTGAGTGATTTTTTAGCAGTTGTATTGGAGAGTTCATGAAGCGTAGATGATAGATAGTAGCTGATAGAGACAAGTCCGGCAATACTAAGCCCCAAAATAGAAATGATTACTTTTGATTTTACTGAATGAAACATGACAAGCCCTGTGAAAAATTTTTCTACCATTGTAGCTAAAGATTGTCTTTGAATTGTCACATAGTGTAGATTAAATACTCAATTTGTTCCAAAACTTTTTGATTCTCAAGATCGTTTTTTAGCATATAAGCCAGTGCTGCACCTGCTCCGACTCCCTCTTTTGCTTCTCCCTCATCATATTTGTGTAAAACAGGGATTTGGGACTCTGCAAATGAGAAAGTTGTGTAAACTGCGTGAGGTTTGTAGCTGAGCTGCTCTAAAATACGAGCAATATTTGAGTTTTTATCATGTGTGACCCACGCTGTTGTGGCTAGGGTAATATTTTCATCTTTAACACGCATCAAAACATCCTCACGCAGGGCATCAGCGATAAGCAGACAGGCTGCCATCTGTGTCCCACCAGCGAGTACTACATGAAAACGACGACTTGCCTCTAAGATAAATCCGGCACAAAAAAGCAGCATATTATCACTTACAATATCTAATTTTTCAAAGTTTGACATATCTTCACGCAAAAGTGAAAGAGCCTGCTTTATCGTCTCCTTTTTTATGTTGTCTGGAACATGTAAAAAGCTTGATGAGAAGTCATTGGCAACATCATATCCAAGTGCAAGGGCTGAAGCAGTAGCTGTTGTTGTACCTGCTGGAGTACTCTCCGCTAAGATAAGATAGTTGCCTTTTAGTTCATATGTTTTACCTGCTTGGCGACCTTTGTTGAAAATCTCCTTGGCATTTATATTGGCACCTTTGTTAATTGCCTCAGAGGGTTTTATATCAAAGTTATGGAGTGTAGAGTTTTGCGGTTTTTTTACAAGTCCCAGATCAAAAATCTCAATGCTTGAAAAGGGTGTAAGATTATGTGCTGCTCGGGTAATAAGTGCCGGAGTTGGTACACCTGTCGGTGTTTCTGCCAATTCACCAAGAGAGAAAACTTTTTGGGTAGAGATAAATTCGGCATCAAGAGTTGGCGTAAGAGGAATCATCCCTGGAATACCGGCTTGTGTAATGCCTTCTATCTCACAGGTTTTTGTTACACTTGCAGATAAAATAAAGTCGGCTTTCCCTTCTGGAAGTGTATCTGTTTCATTTGTAAAAATATTAAATGTTTGCATTTTAGTTTAAATCACCATCTTTCCAATATTTTGTTCCCTGAATCGTAGCTTGGAGCGCCAAACCGCTTTTTGTCAGTTTATAGAGGCGAATCCCCGGTGCTACTGTGATAGCAGCTCCGAGCGCACCACCTTTGTCATCTGCTTTGGCCGCGGCATCTGCCTGTGCATTGGCCTCCCAACCGTTATTGACAAAATCATCAAAGACTTTTTTATTGGCAAAGATAAAAATAGCTCGGAAATCTTTTATGCCAAGTCCAAGACCAATACCACCTGAGGCCATATTCATATAAATATTTTTTCCGGTTCTGTTATTGTGAGCCATTCCGTAACCACCTTCGGCAGAAAAAAGAATAAGGTTGACACCGACATTACTAAATGTAGCGTATCCATAGGCCCTTTTTATCATTGCTTTTGCCTCTGGTGCATATTTATAGAGATATTGGAGAGTCTCTTTATTCATCGTTTGACGCTCTTTGCGAAGATCATCTTTAGATTCCCCGGACCACATTCCAGAGAAAAGAAAAGCTGCCAAGAACAGTGTGAGTAAAACATTTAGTTTTTTCATTCTCTCTCCTTAAGGTATAGATAGTGTAATGATAACTAAAAGTAGCAAAAAACAAAAAATAAGAAAATCAATCTTTTTTTTAAGTAACAGCATTTTTTGCAGGTCATCAGCCTGTATATTTTCTCTTCCTTGTCCAAAAAAAGCTTTCTCTTTGAGCTCTCCAAAATAGGAAGTGGGGCCTCCTAGTTTTACTTTTAAAAACAGAGCCATTGCAGTAATGGGATGTCCGGCATTGGGACTTTCATGTTTTGAACCCTCCTTATAAAAGGAGAGAACTCTTTTTTGTTGCGTTATAAGCATCAGCAGGAGAGCAGTAAGGCGGGCGGGAATGTAGTTTACAAAATCATCTAAGCGTGCAGCGGCTTTACCGAACTTTTCATATTTTTCATTTCGGTACCCTACCATAGAGTCCATCGTGTTGATGGTTTTGTAGATGATAATCCCGGGAAGTCCAAAAAGAGAGAGATAAAAAAGAGGTGCAATAACACCATCACTCAGATTTTCTGCATAGGTCTCAATGGCAGCTTTATAGATTTCACTCTCACTAAGATTCTCTGTGTCACGTGAGACTAACATTTGAAGGAGCTCTTTTTTGTTAGTTGCGTAGAGAATCTCTGCTACAGAGTCATAGAGCATTTTGTGCGCTATGAAAATAGAGGCAATAAACCCACTTATGATGATATTGACAAGTGAATTAAGCAGTTGCAGGTAGGTGGCTATTGCAAAACTAACAAGTGAGATAACAGTTAAAACAGCAACGACAAGCAAGACTCCTCGAACAACTGAGTCTTTGTAGAGTTTTGTCTCAAAAAAGGAGATGACATCCCCAATGAGAATAATAGGATGTTTGATAAAAGTAAATTCGCCAAATAGCTTATCGATAAGATAGGCCAAAAGAGCGATAAGAAGGTTACTCAGTATCATGCAGTTTCTCTAAAATATAATCTAGGTCTATATGCTTGTTAATATGTTGTGCAAACTCTGCAATGGTATCTTTTTTATAGCTTTGAAAATCATAGCCTTGATAGTGAGGGTTTATCTCAGAAAAGATTCTCTTACGCAATGTATTGTTCTCAAAAAATCCATGAACAAAAGTACCATAAAAGTTTTTTGCTTTTGTGGCTCTTTTCTTTGCTATGCCGTAATGGATTTCATACCCGCTGCACATAGATCCAAAAAGATTGTAGCAACCCTTTGTTAGCACTTTGTTAGTCTGGAACACTACGTCACCTCTTAGTCGTCCAAAACCTTCTATACTTTTTTTATCAGATTCCACACTTTCCTTATCAAAGAGTCGCTCAAACATCATCTCATAGCCGCCACAGATAGCAAGCAGTTTTCTCTCTTTATCTTGCAGTAGTTCTTCAAAGCCTCTCTTTCGCAGCCACTCCAAGTCATCAAAGACACGTTTGCTTCCGGGGACTATTAAGAGTTCACAGTGCTGGGCTTCACTTGGATTTGTAATGAAGCTGAGTTCGATTTCCTTGTCTGCTACTAAAGGTTCAAAATCTGTAAAGTTAGAGATATGCGGGAGTTTGATAACGGCTACTTTAATGATAGCTTTGTGTGTATCTTGTTTGTAATGCATCAAGGATGCCCCATCTTCAAAGCCTAAGTTAAACGGTAGATAAGGGACAACTCCTAAGGCCTTGATGCCAAAATCTTTCTCTATGATATCTACGCCTTTATCAAAAAGGCTCATATCTCCCCGGAACTTATTGATGATGACACCGATGACATTCTTACGCAGTTTTTTGGGCAGGAGTTTATAAACTCCATAGATAGAAGCAAAAACGCCACCTCTCTCGATGTCAGCTACGAGGATGATTTTTGTATTGAACTTCTTGGCGATGTAGAGATTAGAGAGATCTTTATCCATTAGATTGAGCTCAACTGGACTTCCAGCACCTTCGGCTACAATGCATTCATACTCTTTTTGCAAAGTTTTAAAAGCCTTTTTAACAACAGGTTTGAGCTTGTCAAGATCTTTATAGTACTCTTTGACATCGGTATCTTTAAGGCTTTGCCCATTGATGATAAGATGAGCTTTGTTCTCTCCTCCGGACTTGAGTAAAACAGGGTTAAAAAGTGGTGTCGTTTGCAGCCCAATGGACTCTGCTGCAAAGGCTTGAGGAATAGCGATCTCACCTCTGTCGATATCAGTAACACTAGAGTTGTTAGAGACATTTTGTGCTTTAAAGGGAGCGACTTTTATACCACGTCTATGAAGCAGGTAGGTAATGGCAAAAGAGAGTGTCGATTTACCGGCGTCACTGCTTGAGCCAAATATGCTAAGCGAATGCACCAAGTGCCTCTTGGAGCTTTGCGTGAGCCTCTTTGTCTTTTACAGCAAATCGCAGCCATGAGTCATTAAGATAGTCAAAACTCTCACAGCTTCTTACAAGGATTTTATGTGCCAAAAGGTGTTCAAAAAGCTCTTTTGCGTGAGATGATTGCGTGAGGATGAAGTTCGCTTCACTCTCTACAATAATATCAAAAAGTTTTGAGGCTTTTAAGATGCTTTGCAACTGCTCTTTTTGCTCTTGATGCATTAAGTAAGACGCTTCTTTAAAACTTGTATCATGTAGGCGCTCTTCTAAAAAAAGAGCATCAAGTGAGGAGATATTCCAAAGTGGAGTGTTGAGCGCTTTGATGTTTTTTTTATGAGCAAAAACTGCACCGATTCTAAGACCTGGACATGCATAGAACTTTGTAAAAGATTGAATGATATAGAGTTTTTTGTAATCATTTATTTGGTTTCTCAAAGATTTATGTTTTTCAAATTCTATGAAGCTTTCATCTATAATTATTGTACATTTTTTAGCTTTCCACTCTAAAAAGAGCTCCTCCAAATCATAAAAACTTCCTTCAGGAGTCGATGGATTGACAAAGACTACGATAGATTTTTTCTCTACTTCTGCATCGATGCTTTCGATGCGATTTATCTTATAGATATTTTTTTTACTTGCAAGGGCTGCTTTTTCATACTCACCATACAGAGGTGCATAGAGATAGACTTTTTTGCCTTTGAGTGCATTCATAAGCTCGTAGATGGCAGCTGTAGCACCATTGTAAAGCGCGATGTTTTGTGTTTGGATTTTATAATTTTGTGCAATGCTCTCTTTGAGATCTGGATAGTCGCTGTTTGCATATTTTGTAATGATATTTTGAGATATATTACAGCTGATATCAGGCTGATAGCAGTTGATATTGGAAGAAAAGTCAATAATTTCATCAGCTAAACAGTCGAGCTCTTTTGCATATTTGTAAATATTACCGCCGTGTTGCATATTAAGTCCTTAGTCAAGTAGAAGCCCAAATTTCAGTGCTAAGCAAATGCTTCTAGTGCTAGGCACATTTTTGCAGGACTAGCCATAGCTAATTCAAGAAAATGTAACGACGCAATAGTGGCATTTGCTTAGCACCCGAAGGGAACTTCAAAAAGAGAGCTACTGCTTCGTTGAAAACCCTTGAAGCTACTAGTAGCTGCTACGAATTTTCGCCTTGCATTAGTCCTCTTTTTGAGGTTCTGAAAATTAGGCTTCTACTTGATTAAGGACTTATATCTCCACATCATCCCAAAACTCATCAAAGTCCAGATTTGTCATGGCATTTTCATCTGCTAGATTCTTCTCTAGGAGCTTTTTCTCTTCATTGATAAAGTACTCTTCAAGGGCTTCGTTGATAAGCTCAGAAATCTCTTTTTTCTTCAGCTCGCTAAAGGCTTCAAGATTTTGCATATTGTATTCGTTGATTGTTATTTGCATAGAGGAATTTTACCAAAGTTTTGCTAACTCTTTTGCTTTGTTAGTGTTAGAGTGGTGTGAAATGCGTAAAAGTGCATAAAGTTTTGCAGCGTTTTGTATTTCTCTCTCAATCTCACGCAGAGTTATCTTTTTTGGTGCTGTTTGATTATAGGTACTCAGAAGCAGTGTTGTATAACTTTTGCGTGCGTGAGGATTAAAAGAGAGCAGGCTTACTCCAAGTTCAAAAGCAAAACTGCCACATCCTCCGTCTATAAAGTCAAAAACAGCGATTTTATTACCATCAAAGAGAGTGTTGTCTTTAAAGATATCCCCATGAATAAAGCCTTCACAAACTTGCGTGAGTGAAGTAAGACAGGAGAGTCTTTTATAATAAAAGTAGTGCTTTGTTTTGATCTCACGCAAGACTTTTTTTAAGGAATAGTTTTTGATAAAGAGTTTTTGGTTTTTTATATGGCGTGAGTGTTGATGAAAACGTGCTAAAAATCTTCCTAGCGTTTGGAGATGTATGAGCTGTATCTTTTTTGGCTGCTCTCCTTTGAGCTTTTTATAAAGATACCACTCTTTGTTTTGTGCAAGTAAAAGAGGGACATTGAGACCAGCAGCGTTGAGTTTTTGTAAAAGTTCCGTATCAAAGAGGATTTTTTCTTTGATATCTCGTTCATACTTTTTTAAAATATATGCTTCTTTGTGATTGTGTACAATGTAGGTGGTATCCATAATGCCATCTTGTGTCTCAAGAAGTTCTGTAAATTTAAAAGAGGGAAAAAGATGTTGTGCCTGCGTGAGCGTAAGTGGAGTTTTAATGCCCATCTACGATGAAAGCTCACAAACAGACATGATCTTCTTCCACTCCAAGTCAAAGTGTTTTGTTACATACTCTTTTGTATGCGGAACTATGCAGCG
The DNA here is from genome assembly GCF_039667035.1 of Sulfurimonas sp. NWX79. Taxonomy (NCBI): domain Bacteria; kingdom Pseudomonadati; phylum Campylobacterota; class Epsilonproteobacteria; order Campylobacterales; family Sulfurimonadaceae; genus Sulfurimonas; species Sulfurimonas sp. NWX79. The sequence continues at coordinate 9,744 of NZ_JALCZL010000017.1, read as the reverse complement.
TGAGCAATCTTGATGGATTTTATCACCGTAGGCTGCTTGGCGTCCATCTTTTGAATTGATGTTGCAGTAGCTGCAGAGTAGTTTGTCATCTACTTCTTTTATACCCTTGTCACTAAATCGAAAGTTTGGACAGGAGCAGAGGTAACAGTTAAGCTGTTTAATCTCATGGCATTTTTTGTTTTGTGCATAGAGTGGACAGAAATCCGGCTCTTTTTCTTTCATATTTTCAAAGTTAAAGTAGTCGATTATCTCACTTTTTGTCAGATTCTTAGCTATCAACTTATCAATGATTGTTTTATGCTTTTTAGCATGCTCTGCTAACCATTTACTGTAACCCATCTTCTCTCTTTTGCTGAATATGGAATTATAGTATAGTTTAAATAATATAAATTGATAAATATTATCATTTTCAAGAATTTTTAAACTTTTTCACTGTAGTATTACGATAATAATTATCAAGATTGATAGAGAAGGAAGAAAATGCGGAAAATTCTTTTAATCAATATAGGCTTTACAGTGCTATTTAGCAGTTGTCTTTATGCAGTAAATGAGAATAGAAACAGAGTACACTCTGTAAACAAGGCAATTCAGAAGATTACAAAAGTAAAAGAGAAAGAACCTTCTATTGTAGAGAAACTTCACAGTGTTGTAAAAGATGGCAAAGTTATAGGACAGTTTAGAACACTTTACTCAGGTTTCGAAAATAAAAACAGTGTCAATAATTATGCAACGGCAGTTGGTGGAATGCTTAAGTATGAAACAGCACAGTATCATGGGGTAAGTGCAGCGGCAGCAATGGTAACAACAAATGATATTAGAGCACTCTCAGGTGAGAATCAGAAGTATAATGAAGAGCTCTCAGGTACGAGCAGAAGTTATACGCAGCTTAGTGAAGCATATCTTAATTACAGTTATAAAACATTGGAATTGCGTGCCGGTCGTCAGATAATTGATACACCTTTGGCGGACAGTGATGATATTCGTATGGTTGGCAATAGTTTTGAGGCATATACAGCACAATATCTTTATAATCATTGGAACTTTATGTTTGGTCATCTACAGCGTTGGCAGGGAAATGATGCAGGTTTAGACAAGGGATGGGTTAAAACAGGAAAAAATGGAAGTCAATATATGGGGATTTCTTTTTCCAATAAAGTTTTAGATATCTCTGCATGGTATTATAATTTTTCCAATCCTTCCGTAGAAGATATAGCACAGGGTGATGATAAGGTTGCCAACAGAAGTTTTTACACTGATATCAGTGCGCATATCAACGTAAAGAAAGAACTTTTTTTACACTTCAATGGTCAATATCTTAAGCAAAAAGAGCTGGATAATTCACAAATAGCTGCAGATATCTATGGAGTAATGGGTGAGATAGTATATAACAAACTTGGATTACGTTTGGCTTATAACAGTTCTAACAAAAAGAGTGCTAAACAAAGTTTTAGCGGTTATGGTGGAGGAACGCTTTTTACAAGTATGGACAGTATGATACTTGATGAGATTACAGCAGACAGGAAAGCAGATGCAATTATGGCAGCGGTGAGTTATTATTATAAACGATTGAAATTCTTATATGCTTATGGTGACTTTAAAGGAGAAGCAGATACAAGTGGAGTAAAAGCACATATCATCGAACAGAATATCGCTGCGAAATACAAATATAATAAGGCCCTTACAATAGGTGCAATTTATGTAATAGAACGCAACAAAGAATATAGCCAAAGTCTAGAGTTCAATAATGACAACTTTAGACTTCTGTTTGCTTATAACTTCTAGGCAGTATAGATAAGTTTCTGATTGGCAGTGTTACCTGAGAGCTCAACATAGCGCATTGGATACATATCGAGATCTTGCGGACGAATAAAACCACGTGTGACAATTACTGTAACATTATCTATCTTTGTTACAGAGTCGATGTGTTTATGACCTGAGAGAGTAAGAAGAAGATTTTTGTATCCAAAGAGTCTTTTTTGTATCTCTTTTGTATTGTTAAGCACATACTTGTGAATATCTTTTTCTTCACTCCCTCCCCAGTAGTTAGTATAGGGGTGATGGTTTAAAATAAGAGTAGGTTTGCCGTTTTTAAGAGTTTTCTCTGCAAAAGCGAGAGTCTCTTCAGTGTAGCGCCCATTGTTTTGATGCTCATTGCAGCTGTCAAGCCCAAGAATGTTATAACCTTTTTTCTCCAAAAGCCAATCTTTTCCTGATATAGTAAGACCTCTATCCTCTACAAACATCTTTTGAAATGCTGCAAGGTTTATCTCATCATCTCCTTTTGGAGAGGACTCTTTGTTCCCGCGTACTGTGTAGTATGGCATTTTGAGATTGTCACATATCTTTTTATAAACTATGGCATCTTTATCACCTGCAATATTGTTGTTAAAGTTGTCACCGCCAAAGAGTACAAAATCCAAATCAGGATGATTCTTGTTGATATATGCAACTGCAAGTTTGAGTGCATCGACAGAATCGCTGTCACTGAGGTCCATATGGGAGTCGGTAATATGAATAAACTTCAGACTCTCTGTTGTAGCCTCCTTTTGTGTTGCATTAGCAACAAGTGGCAGTGTACCAAGTGCTACAGCACCTTTTAAAAATCCACGTCTTGATATCTCTGGCATAAGTAAACCTTTTTGTTTTTTCAATTATTACATAATTTTAGTTAATAATTTTACCGTACTCGTGAGATAATAAGATAGATAAAAAACGGTCCACCAATGAGTGCTGTGATGATGCCAATAGGCAGCTCACTTTGTGTTGGCAGTGCACGTGTAATAGTATCACACAGTACAAGAAAAAACCCACCAAAAAGGGCTGTTTTTATGATGCGTTTCTCTACCGTAAGTGGGTAAAGTTTTGTAACGATATGAGGGACAATAAGTCCGATAAAACCGATAGGCCCAGAGATACTCACAAGCAGACCGATAGCCAAAGAGGCGATAAGCAGAAGCCAAAGTGTGACTTTTTTACTCTCTACCCCTTTGAGCTTTGCACCCTCTTGGGAGACACCGAGAAGTTGCAGTTCAAAACGATAAGCATAGATAGTAAGCGTTAGTAAAAGAGCGATAATACCTAAAAGAAGAGGGTTATTCCAGCCAATGATAGAAAGAGAGCCCATCGTAAAACGAATCAGCATATCGTTTTGAATGGTGTTACCAAGATAAAAAACAAGCATCAATGCCGAGGTGTAAAAAAGTGAAAGGGCAATACCCAAAAGCAGAAGTGAGCTCTGCTGCGAGCCTCGTAAAAACTGTGAAAGGTAAAGCAGTAAAAATATTGTCAATATAGCTCCAAAAAATCCAAAAAGGCTTACAGCCCCGATGCCAAACAAAACAGTACTAAGCCCTAATTTAATGGCAATTCCCGCTCCAAGTGTTGCCCCACTTGAAACTCCAAGAGTATAAGGAGTCATCAATGGGTTCCGAAAGAGCGTTTGAAAAAGCAGACCACTCAGGGCTAAGATACTTCCGGCAAAAAAGCTAAAAAGTACTCGAGGAAGTCGTAAATCATAAAAGATCTGCGCACTGAGTGACTCTGTGTGAACAAGATCCCAAAAATGTAAATCGACCGCACCAAGAAAGGGAGAGACTATGAGTATAGAAAGAAGTGCGAACCAGATCAGAGCTCTAATCATACTGCACCGCCAGAGATTTTATGCTTACATCATAGAGTTTGCTGAGGTTTTCATCAGTGAAGAAGTCTGTTTCAAAATAGTGGGCATTTTGATTTTTTAAAAAAAGTACAGGATTGTTCATAAAATGAGCCAGATGAATATCATGTGTTATTAAAACTGTTTGGTGTGTTTGTTGTAACTGTTTGATGTGTCTGGCGATGATTTTTGCATTTTTTGGGTCAAGGTTTGCTGTTGGCTCATCAAAGATAATGATCTGGCTCTCCTGAGTAAGTGCTTGAGCAATCAATACAAGAGCAGTTTCACCGGAACTAAGCGAACTGAGTGTCTGATGGGAAAGGTGTGCAATATGTAAAAGTCCCATATACTGTTTTGCAAGACTCCTGTCTTTGTCAGAGTAGTCAAAAAAGCTCTTCTTATGGGCAAATCTTCCAAGCAGAACAAACTCTTCAACTGTTAAAAACTCATCATAAAACTCGAGTTTTGTAGGGATGTAGGCGATTTTTTTTGCACGCTCTTTTGCAGTGTAGCTCCCGATATTTGTACCATCAAGTGAAATTTCTCCGTGATGAGGGGTCAGTGCACAGATCGCTTTTGCAAGCGTACTCTTGCCAGAACCGTTTGGACCCAATATACTGAGATGTTTTGGAAATTCCTGTGTGATATTTTCTAAAATTATCTGCTCTTCATAAAAACAGTAAAGGTTTTGCAATTTAATCATTATGCATCTCACGTGAGAGCCGCTCAATGGTAAAGGCTACTCTTTGGGATGGGATGTGAAGATAATCTTCATCTACTATAGAGATCATGCCATTTTTTGCTGCATTTGTCGGGAGTGCATACCAGTTGGCAAGCGCACGTTTGACATTGACATTTGCTTCGGTTGCGTGAGAGTGCAGAATGATGATCTGATCAGGGTTCAGAGCAATGATATTTTCATAATTCAGTACTGGTTGCGAGATGGTGTCATCTTTGTAGGCATTTGTGTTGCCTGTAAGCTTGATGATATCATTAAAGAAGATATCATCCCCGGCCACATAGATACCACTGCGCAGATCCTCTTTAAGCCCATAGACAATGAGTACGGAGTGTGGTTTTTTTGTTTTTTTTATATTTTTGATAGCACGTGTTATATCTGTTAGAAGTTTGTTAGCCTCTTTTGTTTTTGAAATTGTTTTACCTAAAAGGGCAATAGAGTTTTTTATATCCTGTAGGGTTTTTAGCTTGAGTTTGAGTCTCTTTATATGAAAATATTTGAGTTTTTCTAAAGTTTGTGTATTAAAGCTCTGTCCTACAACCAAAGTAGGGGAGTGAGAGATTATTTTTTCAATATTTGGATGGGTATAGCCACCTATAACAGGGAGTTTCTGCGCTGCTTTTGGATAGAGTGAATAGGATGATGTAGCAACAAGCTCATCACCTGCACCAAGAGCGTAGATGATCTCTGTAATGGATGGGCTCAGAGAGATAATTCTCTCTTTTGCCGTGGCAGTGAGTACAAAGATAAAGATAAGGAGAAAGGTTTTTATACTCACTTTTTGCCTTTTTAATATTTCGCGTTAAGCCCTACGTAGAGACTTCTACCTGCTGTTTCATAACCATCTACAGTTTGGTAGTATTTGTCAGTCAAGTTATTGATTTTAGCATAAAATGTAACATATTTATTTGCTTTAACATTTGTCACAAAATCAATGACTGTATATTTTCCTGTTTGTGCTCCTTGATTGTCTGCACTGTCATATCTTTTACCGATATATTGTGCATTGAGTCCAAAGTCTAAACTATTTGTTGCATAGTATGTCGCACGAACGTCAACCTGTGCTTGTGGACGACGTGCTAGTGCTTTTCCATCACTGTCTTTTGCTTCAAGGTAAGTATAGAGTGCTTTTAGACCTAAAGTATCTAAATAGTAATCCTCATAACCAATTTCTACCCCTTTGAATGTAGACTTTCCTGTTGTTTGGATATATCCAAGTGTCCAGTCATAATCAATTAAATCTTTAATCTCATTATGAAAGTATGTAATCCACAGTGTGTCATTTCCAAAGCTTACATCACCTGTTAAAGATTTTTCAGGTTTTAAATTTGGATTCGCTCCCCATTGTCCAAAAAGTTGTCCGAGTGTCGGAGCATTGTATCCTGTACCGATATTTGCACTTAAATAGAGATCATCTTTAATAAATTGTTTGATTCCAAATTTCCCTGTCAATGCATTTTCAAAGGAGTTATAGTTATCATAACGAACAGATTCTGTAATGATTGTGTTGTTGTCAGCTAAAATCTGGATTTTATTGTAGTTTGTTGCATAAGCAGAGATTGCATTATAGCTTTTATCTATATTTGGTGTAATGTCTGTCTGCTCAAACTTTTGATAAGAAGCACCGACTCTTAAAAAACTATCTGCCATATAGTCAATTTTATCAACAACTTTTACTTCGTTAACAGAACCTTTATAGTAATAATTTCCCCATTGAGAAACTGTTTCTCTATCAAAAGTAGAAAGATTATACTGTAGTGTTATATCATTAAGAGAGTCTTGATGCTTAAGTGCCAGTGAATAGAAACGGTTTTGTAGGTATGTATTTGGAATCGTTGAATCATTTGCGGTACCTGCTCCATTATCATAATGTACAAAGCTGTTTATCGCTTGAATATTAGCTTCAACTCTGTCACTGTCCGTAAAGTTATAGCCAAATTTTGTATTGAGGGTTTTATTTTCATAGCTATCTTTTTCCAACCCTAAATCATCATATCTTTTTCCATAATCAGCTTCTGATTGTTTTGGTCCTGCAGCTGAAAAACCATCATTATCAAAGTATGTTCCTGAGACAAGCATATCATATTGTTTTGTAGCATATGATGCTGCTAATGATGTTTGAAGTGTGTTATATGTACCATATTCAAGATTTAAACTTGCATGATAACCTTGTTTGGCGTTAGATGTGGTTATGTTGATAATCCCACCACTTGCATCACTTCCCCAAACACCGGATTGTGCTCCTTTGATGATCTCAATCTGTTCTACATTATTGAGCATAATTTGAGAAAATTCTGCTGCTGCTCCGATGGCTGTTGGGTTGTTGTAACGGACACCATCAACGAGAACTAAGATTCTTTTTGAGCTCATTCCTCGTACATAGATAGAAGAAGATGTACCAGGACCACCGTTTTGTGTCATTGCCATATTCGCAAGCTTATTGAGTGCTTCATTGAGTGTTGTAACACGAGACTCTTCAATCTCTTCTTTTGTTATAACAATAACATCATCTGTAATATCCTTTTTATTAATAGATGTTCCTTGTGATGATGTGACTTCAATATTTTGAAGTGTATATTGATTCTCAGCTTGAAGTGAGCTCACAAGAGCAACAGTAATAAGTGAAAGTTGTAGTTTTTTTTGCATAGATATCCTTAAATATTTTTATTTTGTTTGTTGTTATGGTTGAAAATATTTAAGCTGTAGGCGGAGAGTTGATCTTTATCTTGAGAGGTTTGCCGTCAAGTGTGCATACGGCACTAGAGAGTGCTACAATTTTCTTTAATGAGATGTAGGCTTGTATGGCTGCTAGTGTAAAGTAGTTTTTTCCAAAACCTTTAGGTATATGCACTTTTTTTCTCTTTGTGGTAACTTTTTTGGAATTATAACAGAAAAGTAAATAAGTTTGTTTAAAGGTTTTGTAAATGTTATTGCTCTATTATTGTATATAATGAACAATTATATAAAAGAGTGGAAATGAAAATATTTAAAAGAGATATTTGGAAATTGTATTATACAATTGTTGTTCTATCGCTTATTTTCTTTTTTATTATCAGTTATGCTCTGTAGAACCAAAAAATATCTGCTTATAAAGATCGTCAAGAGACATATGCTATCTCTACTGCTTACTATATTGAAAATCTTTTTTCTCAGTATGAGACGATTCTTGATATTGTCGGAAAAAATATTTTAAATCATAATCTTACCCCGCAGCAAGAAAAAAAGATGCTGGATCAAATGCTTTTACTGAATCCAACACTGACCGGGGTCGGCCTTTTTAAACCGGACGGGACTCCTTATTTGGCAACGAGTAATATTGATGTAAAAAAGATACCCAACCTTCTACAAACAAAAAAGACACGGGAAGGTTTTTTAGATGCTTTAGAGAGTGACAGGATGGTCGTTGGGAGGACATATTATCTTGAGGCACTCAAGAGTCTTGTTATCCCAATTCGTAAAGCCCTTTATGATAAAAAAGGGGATGTTGTTGCCGTTATTGCCAGCGGTATCTCTTTAAGTAAGAAAAATCAGTTTATCCATTCACTGCTTGGGGCTAATAAAATATTTATTTTACGTGATAAAGACAACTACTTGCAGTTTTATGATTTTGAAGAATATCTATATAGAAAACCGGTTGGCAAGAGAGCATTAGCCGATATCTTTCAAATAATGGAACAAGTCTATGCTAAGCCATTAAGAGAACTGAAAAATTCAGAAGCAGTAATAAGTGTAACCTGTACTTCTTACATTACAGGCAAACTATCATACAGTAGTTATAAATATATAAAACGATACAAAGAGTGGATAGTTGTTACAACACCATTGACTATTATAAGGGCTGAGTATCTGAATCAAGAACTCATTCTTTTAGCAATATATATCCTTATCCTGTTTATCATCTACTATCTTATCGGTGTGATTGATAGAAATGAGATGCAAAAACAGCGTACATTGAAAGAACAGGCCATTCGTGATTCCTTAACTTCTTTGTATAATCGTTACTATATTGAAGAGAAGATAAAAAACTTTAAATCGAAATATACGCTATTTTTTATTGATTTGGATGGATTTAAAAGTATCAATGACAGTTTTGGACATGAGTATGGAGATAAAGTTTTACAGATTATCGCAGCAAGGCTTATGTCGCTTGCAAAAAAAGAGGAGCACCGTGATATCATCCGTTATAGCGGTGATGAGTTTATTTTAATAACGGAGTTTATGAGTGATGATAGTATAGGAGTATGTGCAAAAGGGATACTGCATGCAATTTCCGGTGAATTTGTCATTGATGAGTTTAAGTTTGTTTTAGGAGCAAGTATAGGAGTAGCAAGATATCCGTATGACGGGAAGAATTTTGATGAGGTGAAACGCTACGCTGACCTTGCTATGTATAAAGCAAAAGAGATGAAGAACAGTTTTGTCATTTTCCATGAGGCCATCAAAGAGAAGTACTTAAGAAGTGCAATGATGGAGCGTGAGCTTAAAATGGCATTGAGTAGAGGAGAAATCTCTATGGTGTATCAACCACAGGTCTATATTGATGGGAAGATCTATGGTGTTGAAGCGTTAGTTCGCTGGAACAATGAAACTCTGGGCTTTGTACCTCCTGATGAATTTATAGCTATAGCGGAGATAACAGGTCTTATCAAAGATATAGGACGCTTTATCATCTCAAAAGTTCTTGAAGATGTTTATGAGATACAGCAGGCTGCAAAAAAAGAGTTTCACCTCTCTATTAATATCTCTGCGAAACAGTTTTCACAACATGATTTTTTAAGTTGTATCATTGGAAAAGTTACAGCATCTCAGATAAAAACGGAACTTATCTCTTTGGAGATTACAGAAACGGTTTTTATTGAAGATAAAAAACATGTTATCGCAATACTTGAAGATATTAAAAAACAGGGGATGAAGATCTCTCTTGATGATTTTGGTACGGGTTATTCTTCAATGAACATTTTACGAAACCTCCCGATTGATGAACTGAAGATCGATAAAAGCTTTATTGACGATATTGTAGAAGAGAAAGATACACGCCAGATCGTTCACAGTATTATCATCATTGCTAAAAGTCTTGGACTTCAAGTGGTTGCAGAAGGTGTAGAGAATATGGAACAAAAAGAGATACTTGAGAGTTTTGGTTGTGATATATATCAAGGATATCTTTTTGCAAAACCAATGAAAAAAGAGGAACTTGTAGAGAAGTTGATTAAAAACAAGGGTATTTTTGATAGCGTCAAAAATTTTCTGTAAATTCCTCATCAACTTCACAATCATGTTCCAAATTTTCCCACGAAACATATTTTCTATCCATCCACTTGGCATTAGTGTCAACTGCCAAAGGCACCAA
>NZ_JALCZL010000016.1:0-40650 GCF_039667035.1 Sulfurimonas sp. NWX79 | reverse complement strand
TTTTTTGCAATTTATTGAACTCTTGATTATTTTTTGCTACACTTTGTATTACAACCTTTGGATGGATGCCACTATAAGGTTTGGGCAGAGAAAGCAAGTGGGGTTGCTCCTCTGCCAACAAAAATTATAGATTACTATATTTGCATTCCCATTCGTTTGCTTGTTATAATAAAAATATATTTTATTGAGGAAAAAAGATGGGTTGGACTTGTCAACACGATTTCAAAGGTTACTGTAAACTTTTAAATGTCACTTGTACTCCCGGCATTAAAGGATGTATTTTAAACAAAGGAAAACACGAATATATCTTTACAACAGGCTCATATGAGGAAGACAAAAAACGTGCAGAGGAAGAGAAAAAAGAAGAAATTGACTTTGTAGCATTAGCCAGAAGTAATTAACTTCTCTGCATACTTCTCTTATGAAACAGCTTTTAAGTAATAATAACCTTGAATATTACAACATCCGTTTTGAATTAAAAACTCTTTTTGCTGCTCTGTCTCAATAAGCAGATTTTTCACAAAATCGATAAAATCTTTCTGCTTGAGTTGTTACATAAAGAGAGTACTAAAAAGTTCAATGATTGATTGTGCAAGTGAATCTAAAATCATCTGTACCAGATAGAAATATAGAGTTCATTTTTTCTGTATGAAGTAACAGCTAAATCATTGTCAGTGTAAGCATTGGAATCATAAAAGAGAGATAAACTGACAAAATAGCACCAAGTGTTGACATATAGAATAAATATGCTTGCTTTATTTGTAGAGAATTTTTAAAGAAAAAGGGGAAGGTTTCTAAACCCAAAAGGGCTTAGAGATTATTTTGCTAATGCAGCTTTAGAAGCTTCAACAACTGTAGCGAATGCTGCAGCGTCGTTCATTGCCATATCAGCAAGAATTTTACGATCAAGTTCGATACCAGCTTTGTTTAAACCGTTCATAAAAGTTGAGTAGTTCATACCGTTTAGACGACATGCAGCATTGATACGGATGATCCAAAGTTTTCTGAATTCACGTTTTTTCTGCTTTCTGTCACGGAATGCATACATCATTGAGCGTTCTAACTGCTCTTTAGCTTTTCTAAAGTGTTTACGGCGTCCGCTGTAAAAACCTTTTGCTAACTTTAATAATCTTTTGTGTCTTCTTCTACGAACAACACCTGTTTTAACTCTTGGCATTTTCTTTCCTTAATTGTTCTTTACCCAGCTACTCTTTTGTGGTAGTCAAGGTGCCACTACTTTGGTGGTCTTGCCCAGTTACCTAAAACTGGAGATAAAATGAAAAACTAATCTCTTAGTTAATCATATCCTTAATGTTTTTCTCATCTGCTTTTGCAACTACTTTTGGAGCATGTTGCTTACGACGAGTTTTTGCATCTTGTTTTGTAAGAATGTGGCTTCTAAACGCTGTTCCACGTTTAATTTGACCATTTTTCTTCACTTTAAAACGCTTTACAGCGCCTTTTACCGATTTCATTTTTGGCATCGATAATCCTTTTCGTAAAATTTGGGAACGCAATTATACCCAAACTTTTCTAATTTTTTGCTATACTTTGACTATGATGATAGATAATTCCATAAAACATATAAAAAATGCACTCAAAGATTTAGATGATGAAGTCCAGAAAATCCTATTGGATTGGGGTATTCCACTTAATGAAAAAGATAATTTAATGTTTCCTATTTTGCAACAAAAAAGAGTTCTCACACAGACACTTGAAGATTTAGAGTACCTCAAAGCCAACCCACCAAAACCAAATCAGCCTTGTGGTATTTCAAAATATAGAGATGACTAATTTAAGAGCTTGACTTTCAATAGTATTGGACTTTTTTTAACAAACTCGATATCCAAAAGATAAAGTCCCATCTCACTTTTGTTACGTGTTGGAAAAACTTTAAACTTCTTAAGCTCACCAAGGGCTTCAATGTCAAACTCTGTATCCCTGTCGACATTAAGCGACTTTATTTGTCTGCGTGATTCAAGACGGTATAGAATATTGTCTCGTACCATATAGGTAACATAGGGCTGTACTCTTCTATATAAAGAGTGTTTTGTCATAAAAGAGACAAGGTCAAACTTCTTGTCATCACTTTGCAGGAAAAAAGCCCGCTTGCTCCCAAGTAAAAAGTCCAGATAGATTGCTCTTTTGAAACGCTCTTTTTTCTCCAATGAAGTAACTGCGCCGGCATAGACTTTATTCATTTTGTTAATATCGACATAGCTTTTATAGAGAAAAAGCATCAAAATAGATAAAATGACGATGGATATCATCAACTCTACAAGAGTAAAAGCTTTTCTCATTCGATTAGAACCCTCTGTAAGACTAAATCAAAATCTTTTTGCAAAAGCTCTGTTGTACCCATCTCAATAACCATTCCTTCAAGTTCGATGCTGTCTATTTTATTGTATCTAATATCAATTTTATCGGTTTTTAGTTTTCGGCGAACATCATCGTCCAAATCAAAGTCTTCCACAAGGTTGTAGAGTGTTATATGGCTGTCATCAAGGGTATACTTACGATTCCACAGTAAAAAACTTGCAATATCACTCTTTTGTTGTCGCTGCTGTATCTGCGTGAGCATATGACTGCTATCACCTCGGAGTTTCAAGAGTGCTGCGATGACAACACTCACGATCATCACGGCAACCATTACCTCTATGAGTGTAAAAGCTCTCTTTTTACAGACCAATACGAATCGCCTCATCCAAAGAAGTCTCGCCCGCAAGCAACATAGCACGCAACTGCTCAGATATCGTTACAAAGTCCCCCTGTTGCAGCGCATTTTTAAGGGTATGTTCATCTGTTGTACTTTTGAGTAAATCGCGCACTCTGTCGTCCATCACCAAAAGCTCTCCTATGGATTTTCGCCCCGTATATCCTGAATAATTACATGCTTTACAGCCTGTGGCTTTGTAGATTGTCGCATCTTTTGGCAGATGATAATCACGCGCAAAATTTTCAGCCAAGACATCTTCTTCTTTGCAGGCACTACAAAGTACTCTCACAAGTCTTTGTGCCAGTATGCCAAGTAGGGATGAGGAGATTAAAAAGGGCTCCACTCCCATATCTGCAAGACGAGAGATAGTTGCAGCCGCAGAGTTAGTGTGCAAAGTAGAAAAAACCAGGTGTCCTGTCAAAGCAGCACGCACTGCAATATCTGCCGTCTCTTCATCACGGATCTCTCCTATCATGATAATATCAGGGTCTTGTCGTAAGATAGAACGCAATGCCGATGCGAAAGTAAGTCCCACTTTCTCATTGACTTGAATCTGTGCTATTTTATCTGACTTATACTCAACCGGGTCCTCTACTGTGATGAGATTTTTATGTGGTTCTTCCACCTCACGCAAGAAAGAGTGCAGTGATGTTGTTTTTCCGCTTCCCGTTGGTCCCGTAACGAGAATAATGCCATGTGAAGAGCGCAGAAGTTTTTTTACATCATCTATCAAAGAGCTTTTAAATCCAAGCTCCTCTATCTGTGGAATCTGCGAGCTTTGCATCAACAGACGCATAACTACACGCTCTCCGTAAAAAGTCGGTAGTATTGAAACACGCACATCTAAAATCTCTCCCGATATCTTGATTTGTGTACGGCCATCTTGAGGGATTCGTTTCTCTGAGATATCGAGGTTTGAGATAACCTTGATACGACTGATAATTAGATTGACAATTTTTTTGTCCAAATCGGCATTTTTGATGAGCATTCCGTCAATTCTAAAACGAACCTCTCCCTTTTTCTCCTGAACTTCAATGTGGATATCTGAAGCTCTTTTCTTGATAGCCTGATAAAAAAGTGCATTGACAAACTTGATGATGGGTGCTGACTCTTCGCTTGTCAAAATATCATTGGATGTGCGTAGAAAATCTGTTAGTGAAAGCTCCTCTTCATCCTCTGTCTCACTCTCTTCTTGCATCGTCTCTATCGCTCTGTCAGTACGCAGTTCGAGGTATTTGTTATAGAGTCTTTCATAGGAGTCTTCATCCAAAAGCATAAAAGGGTAGTGCTCTTGAAGTTTTGAGTAGTAGTTACTGGCTTCCACAAGATAGCGCTCACTTGTAAAGGCAGTTAGTTCATCATTATAGAGTGCAAAAAGCAGGTAGTTTTTTACTGCTTTTTCTGTCTCAACTCCTGCAACTTCCAGGGCTTCAAGTTCAAAAGAGTGGATGCTTTCTATCATAGCTATCTACCCTTTGGGGAAAATATATCGTTTGTCAGAGGTTTTACTTCATCATGCATCTTTTTTTTCTCTACAAGTTCAAAAGCTTTTTTGTTGTACTCTTCTTGAATTTTAGCCATCATACCCAAAGCTTTTTGTAACTTGGAGAGCTCCTCGCTTTTGTCAATAACATACGGTGTCAAAATCACCACTAAATTATCCTGTTCGGTGAGACGTGAAGTGGAAGAGAAAAGATACTCCCCTATAAGTGGAATATCCCCAAGCAAAGGAACTTTATTTTTTGAATCTCGCTCATAGCTCTTTACAAGCCCACCGATGATGATGCTCTCACCATTACGCAAAATCGCCTGTGTTTTGACCTCCTGCTTGGAGGTTACCGGCTGTCCTGTGGCATTTTTACTTCCATCATCCAAGATATTTTCCAAAATAGCCTCAACATCAAGTGTAACTTTGTCTACAGAAGAGACACGCGGCTTAATTTTGAGTGTGAGACCAACATCTTCACGCTTAAAGCTGCTTGTCACACCATTGAGTCCTGATGTAGTTGTTACCGTTCCTGTTGAGATAGAGATGGTTTTACCCACATAAATGGATGACTCTTTGTTATTCACACAAAGGATGGAAGGGTTTGAGATAGATTTGGACGCTCCATGTGTTTGCAAAAAGTCAAGTGTTGCACCAAGTGCCAAAGCACTGCCCACACCCGAACCAATATTTCCCAAATAATCAAGCACTTTCGTTGTCGCTAATGTTGTAAGTTCATCTGAGCCAAAATTGGCACTCATAGCATAAAGCCCCGAAGCAGAGACATCTCCTGCGGCAAAACCATATTTCACACCGATATCTGAAGATTTGTTTTTGTTGATTTCTACAATTTTTGCCTGTACATAGACCTGGTATTTTTCTTTGTCAAGCTCATCAATAATAAGCTTTAAACCTTTTAAAATCATCGGTTCACCAATGGCTATAATTGCATTAATCTCTTCATTCATAGAGACATTTGGTTTTAATAAAGGATCACTGAAAGTCTGTTTGGCGATAATCTCTCCCAATGTTTTTGCTACAGCCTTGGCATCGGAATTTTTGAGTTCATAAATCTCCACTTTTTTGTTTGCATGAGACTCAACATCTAGTTTTTTTGCCAGTGTTATAATTTTGGCAACATTTTTTTGTGTGCCAACGACGATAAGGCCGTTTGTATTTTCATCATAGATAACTTTAACAATCTGAGACGCTACATTGGACTTAAAAATCGACTTACTGATGTCTGATAGTTTTTGTTGAAGTTTTTTGGCATCGGTATTTTCAACAGGAAAAATTTTCACAACAAATTTGGCACTTTTATCCAGATCTGCTATCACTTTTTTTATCGTCTCAATATTTTTTGGATAATCGGTTATGAGTAGTGTATTACTCTCTTTCATTGTAACCAATTTTGCCGATTTGGAGATGAGATAGCGGATTTTTGCAGCAACAATATCTACATTCTCGTTTTTTAATGCTATGGCCTGTGTTACCATCATAGCACCACTAAGTTTTTTATAAGGAGCAACGACTTCAACATTATGCTTTGCTGCTTCACTTGAGCGTACCACCTCTAAAATAGAACCTTTTTTTATGAGGGTATATCCTTTTGATTCTAGCACGGAAACCAAGATACCCAAAAGCTCATCATCATAGACAGGTGTTGTACTGACAAAATTAACAGTTCCGTTTACTTTGTTGCTTATCAGTATATTTTTATGGGTGATTTTGGAAACAAGCTTGATAAAATCATTAATCTGTAAGTTGGAAAAATTAACATTGACCTCTTGGCGTCCATAGAGTATCACGGCTAATAAAAGTATAAAAAAAGCTGTTTTAATGAATTTCATAATAGATTTCCTTTTGGGTATTTCCTCTTTTGATTTGTAAGCTTATTGCATCTAATTTATTTATGTTTTGATAGATTTGCAAAACATCCTTGTAGGACTTGAGTTTTTTTCCATTTACCTCTGTAATAATATCTCCACTTTGCAGACCAAGCGTAGCAATTTTGGAGTGTGGCCGGATTTTTGCCACTTTAAACCCTTCAAAACTTCCGTTTTTCCCAATCTCTTTAATGGAAATGTCCCGCCAAATCTGCGCAACATTTTTACTGTAGTAGCCTATATCGCTGCGTTTTACTTCATATACTCTTTCCTGACCTTGAGAAATTGTTGGTTGTGGTACTCTCTTGGTTTTTTTTGCAAACTTTGCACGCAGATGTAAGATATACTGCTTGTCGTTCTTTGTAAAAACAACATAATTCAAGAAAATCTTCTCAAGCCTAAAACCTTTATATTTTTCACCTATGCCAATTATATCGGTCTTTTTTGGCTCTTTTTTTGTAGATATGATAATATAGCCCTCTTTTTCATTACCATAAAGACCATGAAGTATGAAGTTGTCCATACTTAAGGCTTGTTTAGAAGCTATCTCTTGGGTTACCTGCTTCCTTGTTGCTCCTATAAGCTTATTAAAATTAATATGATAATAAGGGTGTGAACTCACACCCTCGTTGTCCATACGAACAGCCGATGCAGGCAACATCCATAAAGCTATCAAGGCAATGGCTTTTGCCAAAACAACAAGTAGACCGAGTGTTAAAAGTATTTTTACTACACTGTTGTTAGAGAGCTTTTTCATAAAGGTACTCCCCTTTTTGTAGTTTTTTAAATATTTTGAGTCCATTTTTGTACTCACGTAACATACGTTTTGAAGCGTACAGCCTAATACTTATCTCTCTTGTTTGCAGATTATAAGAACCTTCTATTTTTCCAAAATCCCCATCTGCTTTGATAAAAACCTCCAAAGGGTGTAGTAGCGAATAACTTAACTCTGCGTGAGTGATATGAGGCGGTAAAAATCCGTTACTGAGCGTCGAGAGTACAATATCATCAAACTCAAGATGATTATAAAAACCCAGCAGCAAAATATCACTTGTTGAGATATTCGCAAGTTCTATCTTTTCAAAATAGATTTTTGTATTTGAAAGCTCCAAAGAGGTAGGTTTTTCTCTTAAAGTATCAGCACTGACAAGCACACCTTCACTAATAAGCTGCTTGTGTGCGAAATAGTAGAGATTTTCTTTTGGGAAAAAGAGAATAAGCATCAAGAAGAAAAAAGAGAGATAAAACAGTGCTTTGGCTACTCTTACCATCCTAACTCCAATCGCAATGCCGCATGCTGCCTATCGAGCCGTTTTATATCCAAACTTTTTATAATATAGTCTCCGTTTATAACTTTTGACATAAAGTCATTGAGCTGCTGCAAACTCAAAGACTTTGCTGTGAGGATGACTGCATTTTTACTGTATGCTAATTCCATACTCTTTATTTTGATTCTCTTGAGTGCAATTTCTAAAGTTTTTCTACTCCTGTTTTTTTGCTTGAAATGTTCTAAATTGTATGCAATCTTCTGAGCTTCTTTGAGTGCTGCTTTTTCTTCTGCTATCTCACTTTTTAATGCAGAAAGCTTAAAAAGGGCAAAGAGAGTAACAACAAAAAGAAGTGCTATGAGATGTAAAGGATTAACTCTATTCACAGTTTTATCTCCACAAAGAGTTTCTCTTTTTCAAACTTTTTTGTAAAAGGTATGCTGTTTTTTACCAGTACTGCAAGCACTCGTCTGCTCTCTTGATTTGTAACTCCTTGCAGTGTTAATGTTAAAATATGATTTTTATAGCGGATATGTTCTATATGTTCATCCAGTTTGAGCACAATCTTCTCAAGATATTTCAGATACATGCGTAAATGTTCTTGTTCTTTGTCAATTTTTGTATAGTGTGCAAGGATGGCTCTGTTTTGCATCATGGTTGGCTTCAGTTTGTACTTTGAAAAGAGAGCTGTTTTTTCTTCTTCAAGA
This sequence comes from Sulfurimonas sp. NWX79, assembly GCF_039667035.1. Classification (NCBI taxonomy): domain Bacteria; kingdom Pseudomonadati; phylum Campylobacterota; class Epsilonproteobacteria; order Campylobacterales; family Sulfurimonadaceae; genus Sulfurimonas; species Sulfurimonas sp. NWX79. Next base: position 32,587 of record NZ_JALCZL010000016.1, on the reverse strand, counting down.
GTTGCTTTTTGCTCAGAGTAGACAAAATACTCAACACCTAAAAGCAGGGTAAAACAGGCTAAAAGCAAAGCTCCCATGTAGAGTGTTTTGGTCTCTACAATATGCCCAAACTGCTCAAGCTTAATGCTCTTTTTTGGCATATTAAGTGATGCCATATCAAGGGCTTGTAAACCTTCAAACCATGCAGCAGGGAGTATCGTTACAATACCCTCTTTTTTAACAATTACGCGTTCATTATCAAGCTGATACTTCTCATCATCGTCCAAAATCTCTTGCGCAAAAGATATACTTCTTACGCTGTTGTTGGCAATATTTTTTTCAAGCAACAAATCAAGAATCTTTTTATCTTCATAGGCAAAGAGCAAAAAAACTCCCTCTGCCTCTTTTTGAGCATCATAGCTATAGTTTCCCTGAGGTAAGGTCTCCTCAAAAACAGAAGGAGCCAACTTTTTAGCATCACGAATATGCTTTACAGGAAGGCTGACCCTTTTTACCCAATAAAGAGCCGGAGAGAGGATAATGGCATATTGTTTATCTGCATCTAGTGAGTAGTTGCTTTTTACATCTAAAAACAGTGCTGTTGCTTGTGTTTTAAATCTCCACAGCAAAATCATATCCCCTTTTTGATTTTATATCATAATAAAATCTCACCTCTGCAAAACTTTTTTGAGCCACTATCTTTATCTCTACAGCAAGCAGCGGTGCAAAAAAAGTAGTCCGAAATTTTGTAAGATTCAATTTTTCATTCTCGCTGAGATGCAAATCTTTGAGTGAAGCATAACTTCCTCTACCCCGATAAAGCTCCTCAGCACGCTCTTTTGAACTCCCAAGCATCAACTCCCAAACAGCAGCCTTTGCATAGTTTAAATCAATAACACTGTTATTGTCCTCTCCATAAACAAACAGCTCATCAAAATCGATATTTTTTATATTTTCATCTCCATATTCCTGCAGATAAAAATCATTGATAATGCCAAGATGCTTTTTTGATGCAATATAGTCTCTAAAAAGCCTGGGATGGCGATCAAAGAGTGCACTTGCATAGTTATTATACTCATTTGGAGCTTGATTTTTCCTCATACACTCCTGCAATATTGTTATATAAGCACTTCCTATCATCTGTTTTTGAAAGTAGTGGGAGAAGAGAGCACTGTTTTTTTTGTTCAATGCATTGATATTGAGTTTTTCTCCGGCACTTCGTATGGAGACGATCACCTTTAAGTTTTTTAACGTCAATGGAATATACGCGGCATTGGACAAGAAGAGAAAAAGATCATCTCTGGAGTCATTGTTGGCTATATTTTGCAACTCGACTGACCCACGTAAAATTTCCAATACATCTTCAAGAATTATACTGCTTTGATAAAGCATCTGCTCATCTTGCAGAGTTTTTGATGCTTTTTGCACCTGCATGAGTCCATAACCTATAGAGAGAGAGATAAGCATAACAAAAAGGATGGTAATGAGCAGTGCTATGGCATTTTTTTGCAGTCGCATCTAGTGAATACTCATAGAGAAGATAGGCAGCAGCATAGCCGCTACGATAAAACCGATGCTCCCACCGACAAAGAGCATCAAGGCAGGCTCAAGGAGTGTCAAAAGCAGCGCAATCTTGTCACGATTCTCTTCAAAGTAGAGCTCAGAAACATTGCCAAGCACTGCTGCGACTTCAGAGGTCTCCTCACCTAGTGCCACAGCCTGAATAAAAGCAGCGTCAAGTTTTTTATAGTGCTCATTGAGTGAGACGGAGAGAAGTTTACCCTCGACCACCTCTTTGCTTGCATCGACAAAAATCTTTTTGATGACTCTGTTGTTTAAAATATTTGCACTGAGATTAATCGTTCGGACAAAAACAACCCCTGAGCGAGTCAGAAGTGAGGCCATGTAGGCAAAACGGGCAAGTTCACTCTTGAGTATTATCTTGCCAAAGAGAGGCAGTTTGAGCAACAGACTGTCCACCATATAGGCAAATTTGTAGGAGTTTTTCCGTAAAATGACAAAAGAGACAATGAGCATAAAGATTGCAAAGAGTATGAGTGTGAAGTTGTTAGAGAAAAAATCTCCCATCGCAATAACAAAGATGGTAGGTGTTGGGAGTTTTTGGTCCATGCTTGCAAAAATTCCGGTAATTTGTGGCACAACAAAAGTGAGCATAAAGGCTATCATCACCAAAGAGAGCACAACCATAAATGACGGGTAGGCAAAAGCGGAGCGAATCTCTTTATGGATTCTGTCCTGTTCTTTTAAAAAGCGTGACAATTCCAAAAGTACTTCATCAAGTATGCCCCCATCTTCACTCACACGGATAGACTCTTTGAAAAAGAGCGGTAACTCGACAACACTCTGCTCATCAAGAGCTGTGTAGAAGTTTTTTCCCTCATCCAAAAGTGTAGAGAGTGTCGTCAAAAAAAGCGTCATTTTTTTGTTATGCTCGTAATGTTTTTGGACAATCTTGAGTGCAGCAACAATACTGATGCCTGAGCGAATGTAAATGGCAAGCTCACGCGAGAGAGAAGAGAGCTCCTGTGGTGAGAGTTTGGCTCTGCGTGAGAACTCAAAACGCTCAAAAAAACTTGGGCTTTGCTCTTTTATCTGCTCATAGATAATGCCTTTGGAGCGAAGCTTGCCTTTTGCCTCTTCAAGCGAAGCAGCCTCTATCTTTTGACGAACTCTTTTGCCTTCTGCTGTGATGCCCTTGTACTGAAATATCACTGCACAGCCCTTATGAGTTGCTCTTTTGCATCAACGGCTTCACTGAGTGAGTCATAGACTTTTGTCTCTGAGAAGTATGGAGTGTAATCATAAACTTTTCCTTTGTATGCAACAAAAATCTGCGTACTGACACCATCACTATCTACAGAAAAATCAAAACAGTTGTTATCTTCTACTGAGAGAGGACCTAAAAAAAAGTCGTAGCGATAGCACTGTGGTGCATCCTGAAGAAAGTTGATATCTTCTTGAAGTTTTTCTTTTTCACTGTAGAGTGTGCACTTTTGGCAGGAATCTTTACAAAGCAGTCGTACCGGTTTGTTGTCATGTGAAAAAGCAAGCAGATACTCTTTGAGATTTTTCAAAGAGAGTTGTGCTTTTTGCTGCTGTGGGGCTTGATGAATATTTGTAACAACCAAAGTATAAACCACCCCGATAATAACAATAACAATCATCAGCTCAATGAGCGAAAAAGCACCCCGTTTCACAAATGCTACTTACACTCACTTAGTCGAATGTCAGCCGCAGCACCTTTGCCACCCTCTTTTTTGTCAGCACCCAAAGAGATAAGCTCGACTTTACCGTCGTTGTTGATGTAAATAAACTCACTGCCCCATGAATCTTTTGGCATTTTGCCGTCTTTGAAGTAGCTGTCATCTTTGGTTAGAACGGCAAGACCCTCTTGGGTAGATGGGTAAACACTGTGTTTTATCTTGTACATATCCAAAGCCCCATCATAGATAGACTTCATCTGCACACAGACCAGATCCCGCTTTGCCTCTTCGCCTTTACCTGTTAGGCTTGGCATAACCATTGCTGCCAAAAGTCCCAAGATAACAATTACTATCATGAGCTCAATAAGAGAGAATGCATTTCTTTTCATAGCTAACCTTTATATGATTAATGTGTACTTATTATAGTAAAAAATATATTGAGGGAAAGTAAAAGTCTTGAAAGAATTCAAGACTTTTACCCTTTATGGAGCAGGAATTTCAGGTACTAAACGAACATTATATGAACTTGAATTTCCAGTAAGATAATCATTGTATAAAACACTAAAACTCTCACCTCCATTTGCAGTTCTTATGATGCTTCCACCATTGTTAAGCATAATATCTCCATCTATTATGCTGTATGTAGTATCATCGCCACTACCATCCGGATAAGCAATGCCAAGAAAGTTATTATAATAGTCTCCAAATGTAAGCTGCATTACCTCCGCTCCTGTATCATCTGTTACACTAAATGTTCTACCAGCTAACTCAGGGTAACTAAAAGGCAGCAACATTTGATTTAAAAAGTTTGCTTCAACTGTATCGTATGCTTTTTTACCAAGCATATATGAAATACCGCCTGTACCTGCTTTTTGTCCTAATTCTCCTGCCATAACAATGCCATCAATAAGAGCAAAACAGACTTTTTGTTCTGCTGCTGGATCTACAGGTGTAATAACAAGTACATCTATCGCATTATCATTTTCATCCAGTAATGACTCAATTTTCCATGTTCCACCATAGCTTGTTGTGTTATCATCGAGATTTATCGCTGTTAGGTTTCCATCACTGCTTGAAGCAGTCGAACCATCAGCAAATGCAAGAACTACATTTTTACCAAAAATATCCATAAAGGCTTTGTCATTTTGAGGCTGTGCAGTAGTTATAAAACTATCTAGCGATGTGATGTTACTTTCTACTGTTCCATCCAGACTACCAATAATGGCAACTTCTTGGAAATACGGATCGGCATCAACAAGATCTAAATAGGCAATTTTATATCCTACAGCATCACTTGGTAAAACCAAACCGTTCATCATACTGCTTAGTGCTGTTGCATTGACCTCTTCTAGAACTTTCATAGCAACTACATCAAGAGGACCAATAGGAGTATCCATACTTATAGTTGTTGTGTTTGTATCAGCATTTGTAGTGTAACTTAAATTCTCACTCTCTTCTAACGCACCGTTTGTGTAAAGTGTACTTGTTACTCCTCCACTTCCGTCAAATCCATACGCTTCTGCTTTAAAAGAGAGATTTCCTTCCGGTGAAATCCACCCTTCCGTATCATAAACAGGTGAAGCAGTAGCCAAATCAACATTTAGCCCTCCGAGTGCATCAAATGTTGTTGTATTAAGCTCTGTAAGATTTGCATCTATAAAACCATTCTCATAGTCATTAAATTTAACAGGACTAAAAGCATTTTGAATAACTGCCATTGCTATATCATTGAAGTAGTACTCTATGCTATATCCTGCAGGTCTGTATTCGCCTTTCATTACAAGAGTTGATGTTCCATCATCTAAAACAGCCCCACTATCTACTAAAATGGTATGTGCCCCGTATCCATCTACGCCTGCGTTGAGAGTCACCATTACCATAGTGATATTGTTGTCAGCATTATCTACATATGGAGTAGCTGTACTCCATGAACCTGCATTTGGATTGATAATAGTCGGTTCACCACCATTTTGATATGCATCTGTCATATCAACTTCCACAACAGTTCCACTGCCGGCAGCAAGGTTACTGTCTGCTGAGAACATTAGCATTCTGTTGCTGTTGTACTTATTGAAATCTACAGGTCCCATAGCCCCATTATCTATCATATCACTTAAAGAAGCAAATGTCACCTCATTACCATCTATCCAGATTCTAGCTGGTTCCCAAAGGTCATACTCTTCTTGTAACATATGTAGTGCTACTTTATACACTACTGCATCTGCAGGCATATGTAGGGCTGCTATAGTTGGAAGTTCACTTGCGATGTCACTGCTACTCATACTAAGGTCTAGCATTTTTGCTTCAGCAACATCTGCTCCTCCCATATTTACAGTTACAATATTATTAGTTTCACTCCATGTACCATTACTCTCAGAGTCTGAGAATGTACCATCTGACATAAACTCAAGATACCATGCTCCCAAAGTGGCTGTGTTTGTACCAGTTGTAGCATTATAGTCAGTATTGACACCATCCATGCCGTATAGTTTTATATCTTTTGGCATCACTAATGAAGTATAAGCATCATAAGCACTTTGATCTATATCACTCCAAATATTGTAAGCATCGCTAATATTTTTAGGATAAACCACTGTTATGTCTACTGTTGTAGATGCACTGCGTGCAGGATCTCCATCGTCAGTGACGATGATAGCTAGCGTTCCTTCTCCAACAGCACTTGCTGTAATAGTGTATGTTCCATCGGCATTAAGAGATGAACCTTGAAGATAAACAAGATCAGAATTGTCATAATCTAGTTCAAATGTTAATGTGTCATTCTCATCAACATCATTTGCAACTATTTGACCAGAGAGTGTTTCTCCGACAGTCATAGTAAGTGTCACCGGTGCCTGAATCGTTGGTGCATGATTTCCAGATACAACGATAGAAATAGTCTCTGCAGTTGACAAGTTACCATCAGACACAAGACATTCAAAAGTGTCTGTACCACTAAATCCGCTGTTTGGTGTATATGTCAAGCCAGCATCTGTACTGTAGTTAATACTCACACCTGCTGTTGTGTTTGTGTCACATTGGCTTATATATAACTCACTTATATTGTTATCTACATCACTATTTTCACTCATCAAATCAGATTCATAAAGAGTGATAGATGTATCAAGAAGTGTCGAGAAAGTTTTATCTGTTACTGTTGGAGCATCATTGACAGGATTTACCGTCAATATTAAATCATCCAATTCTGCAACCGTACCATCTGATACATTTACATCGATTGTTGCAGTACCATATGCATTAGGAACTAAAGTAATTTTTAATTTACCATTTTCAATAGTTGCCGTAGCAATATTAGGTGTTTCCGAATATGCTGTTAGAGTCAGATTATCATCATCAGGATCTGAAACATTGATATCAACCAAAGAAATATTACTATCTTCATCAACAGTAATGTCTGCTAGCGCCACATCAAATACAGGTCTATCATTCACAGGTGTTACTGTGATTGTTACTGTTGCATTATCTTCGAGTGTTCCATCACTGATAGTATATGCAAAAGTATCAACTCCGTTAAAGTTTGCATCAGGTGAGTATGTCACTGTTCCGCTAGCCACATCAAATGTTACACTACCGTTTTCTCCTTGAGAGACTGCAGTAATATTAAAGTCATCACCATCCGCATCACTGTCATTTGCTACAACATTAAAAGTAATGTTTGTATCTTCTTGCGTTGTATTTACATCATCTACTGCTGCTGGAGCATCATTGACAGCTGTAATAGTAACAGTGACATTAGCCTCATCGAAACCACCATCTTCATCAGTTACTTTATATGTAAAATAATCTGTTCCATTAAAGTTAGGGTTTGGTCTATATGTTACCGAATTGTTTGTTTCAACAACTGTAACACCATTTGTTGCTTCCGATACAATCTCTACAGAGGCAATTGCATTGTTATCATCTGTATCATTTGCCAGTACATCAATTGTTGCATTTGTATCCTCTGGTATTGTTACAGTATCTGCTGTTGCAACAGGAGCATCACTCAGTGTTACTAGTACGGTATGTGTACCATCAACAGTCGCATTATACTCATCACTAAATGTATAGCTCAGAATATAAGTTCCTGCTTCTGCAGCATTAAATGTAATTAAGCCATTTGCAGCATCTGTAATGGTGACATTTGCACTATTTGTCCCATCTGTTGCTGTTGCAGAAAGTAGAGTGAGTATAGCACCATTATCAACATCTGTTGCTGTAAGTGTGATATTAAGATCTGAACCTTTTTTAATTGTTCCTATTGTAGTTGGTACAGGTACAACTGGTGCATCATTTGCACCGATAATTGTAACATTCAAATCTACACTCGCTTCGCCATCTGTAGTACTTACATGAAGAATATCATTGACTTGTTCGTCCTGACTCAGCGCTTGTACCGCAGGCAGAGTACTATCAAGGAGATAGCTCCAAGAGCCATCGCTGTTGACATTAAATTTTCCATATGTAGCATTTACATCTGTTTGCGGAACAAGTGTAGCATTTGCATCAACGTCAGTAACTGTTAAGCTTTGAGATATGAGAGTAGTAGTATCTTCTGAAATCGCTATTGTGCTTGTACCGCTAATAATCGTAGGGTCATCAACAGGAACCACAGTCACATGTACAGTTGCTGTAGCTGTTGAGCCGTTTGCATCTGCTACTGTATATGTAAAACTGTCTGTACCAAACGCATTGAGTGCCGGTGTATATGTAATGATGTTTCCACTGTTTGTCACACTACCAAAAGAAGGTGTAGAGAGTGCAGTTATGGAGTATGTATCTCCCACATCCACATCAGTTACAGAGCTTGTTATGTTGATATCAACTGCTATATCTTCATTTGTGCTCGCATTAATATCCTCTGCTACCGGTGCATCATTTGTGTTTGTAACTTCAAGTGATGCAATAACAATACTTGAACTACCCTGTGCATTTGTTGCTGTAATATTGATATCTGTATAAGTTCCGACATCTGCATTATGAGGAGTACCTTCTAATCTACCATTTAGTGTATTAAAAATAGCCCATGAAGGTTTGTTTGTAATACTCCATGTCTCCACCTCTCCACTATCTGCACCCAGCGTAGGCTCAAAAATATATGAACTATCCTCTGCAACCGTTGTTGCCGGTGTTCCTGCAATAGCTGGTGCATTTACAACAGTTTTTGTAGTAAATGAGCGAATAGTACTACCTACTGTCAGTGTTGTTGACTTTGAAGTACCTTGCGTACTTGCTGCTGTCTGTTTGAGTGTTACAACATCGCCAAGAGAAACACTGCCTGCTACATCTGTATAACCAGTCCCGTTAATGTCATAATAACCATTTTCAACAGATATTGGAAGCGTAGTACCTGTTGTGATACCTGTAATAGTAATTGAGTTAGAAATTACCTCAGAACCTGCTGGTACACTTAAATTGGCATCAAAACTGAAATCATCAGGAATTTTGTCTTCCTGCAGTGTTTTTGTTTTGAAAGTTCCACTTACCCCACCGATAGTTAGTGTTGTCACCGTTTCTGTATCAAATGATGTTGCTGTATGCTGTGTTACAGTGATTACATCACCATTGGACACATTTGCATCTTGACTACCACCATTGACAACATAGCTACCGTTTGTGATAGAAACAGGTGTAGGTGAGTTGATGCCAGAGACTGTAATATTTGCTTCTACATTTGTATCAATCGGCTGATTTAAAAGTGTAGTAAACGAAAACTCATTTGGTGTTGTATCTGCTACAAAAGGGTCTGACATCGTTGTTACATTGAATGTACCGATAACATTACCAACTGTCACTGTAACTGTTGCCGTTGTTTCATAGTCATCAGATGGTACAGCACGCAACACCAAAGTATCATTTGGATTTATAGTTGTTGCCGTTGTTGTAAACCCTACTCCATTTACATTCATCTCACCGCCATCTACAGAGATAGGTACATCTGTGTTTATACCCGTTATCGTAATAGTGTTTGAATCCACTGTTGGTGTTGCCGTTTTGTTAACATCTACAACATCTGTAAATGTAAATGCATCCGGTGTAGTATCAAGTGGAATTGTAAATACATTAAATGTTCCATTAACATCACCGACTGTAACTATTACAGATGTCTGTGTTCCAACATCTCCGGATGTTACTTGAACTTGTAAAGTATCATTGTTATTAACATTACCATTTGTTGTAAAAGCTGCTCCGTTAATACTGAATTTTGCATCACCACCACTAATTGACACTGGAGTTGCTTGATTAATTCCGGTAATTGTTATAATATCACTTTTCAGATTTGTAAACTTAGCCTGATCTCTTTTGAATCCAAAATCAAAAGCATCCGGTGTTGTATCTGCTACATATGGATCAGACATTGTTGTAACAGTGTATGGAATTACCCCTCCGCCAATAATTACATTTGCGGTCACTTTTGTAGAATAAGCATTTGAAGAGTGTGCTCTTACTTTTAATGTTTGCCCGTTGGCAATTGTTCCTGCTTCTGTAACAAAGGGACCGTTATCAATCGAATACGAACCGTTCTCTATAGAGATAGCACCACTTTCTCCAATAATGCCATTTACTGTCACTGCATTTGATGTATAGTCTGTATCGGTATAGGCATCAAGTGCTGATGCAAAACTCATATTATGATCAAAAGAGAGCGTTCCATTGAGTACATCTTCTGCAGAAGGAGCTTCAGTCACGCCAATATCGGCCTCTTCAAGATTTACTGCAACCTGTTGCAAATCAACATTTGTCACTTCTTCTTTTACCTCATCGAGAGCTGCAAGACCAGCGTCATCAACCTCACCATCTGACATATCATCAGCGAGTGTCTGCATAACCTGCTCAGGATTGCTTGTATTTAAAATTGCAGAAGATACAAGAAGAAGCTGTGTATTTGCTTGCGTATTTTGACTTGCATCGGTTGGATCCAAGTCATCAAGTGATACACCGGCATCGAGGTTAAGGTTAAAGAGCTCCTTAACACTTGTCTCTGCTTCTGTTTTTGCAGTGTTTATATCCGCACCCGCTGCCATTTTTGCTATGATGCTTTTTGCAGCGATATTTGTCAGGACATTAATGTTTACACTTGCACTGCTACCTGCTGTAATGTTTGCAACGGCAGAGATACCATTTGCCTGAGGAAGTGTCATATATGTTCCTGTATTTTCATTCAGGTAGTCTCCATATATCACAAACTCTGTCGGACCGCTCCAGCCTAGCGAAGAGAAACTAAATGTCCCCTTCCCGTCTGTTGTGAGTGTTGTCTGATTTACATCTCTTGTCCCGTCACTGTTAAGTTTATACGCAACAACAGTAGAACCCTCTTTAAAAGGCCCTTTGCTCGAACTTCCCGAGCTACTTGTTGTTGAAGTGACTGAACCGCCGTCTCCACCGCCTCCACCACAGGCTGTAAGTCCTAAGACGACAGCTGTAGTAAGAGAGAGCATAGAAGCTCTAAAAAAATGTATTTTCATCATTTTCCCCTTTTTTAAATTAATCTACACTAATAATAACTCTTTCATATCTTTTTATATCTTAATTTTCAAAAAGTAATGTATTTTTGTTAGATATAAATAAGAATGTGATAATTTGTAACACTAATAAAATTTAACATTGTTGTAAATTGTTAATAATTTTTCCGAAATAAAATTACATCTGTTGCTTAAATAGAATTAGTTACATGAAAAAAAGAGGCAGAGAATAAAAAAATGAAGGTGCCCCTCTCCAGATGGCTGCGGCACATGAATGTTTAAGGTGTGCTGCTGTATTCCTACCCTGACACATTGTCTCAAACACCCATTGCACAGGTCTAAAGAGAAGCGACGAAATTATAACAGCTTTTTCTTAAAAATGGTATAATCTTCTTCATGACTTACATAGTAACTGCCTTAAAACCTGAAGCTCAAGCCTTTGTAGATTACTACAAGCTTACAAAATCCAAACTAGACAGCTATACACTCTTCTCAAATGAACAGATAAAACTTATCATCTCCGGGATAGGTGTAGAAAATGCCCGGCTTGCCACACAAACACTTATCAACCATTTTGACATTAGCAATGAAGATATATATATGAATGCTGGTATATGTGCAGCTTCACACAACTATAAAATTGGTACTCTCATAGAGTGTGGTGCTATTTTATATGAAGGTATTGAATATATCTTTGATACACAAAAACCTCCTATAAACTGTGTGACCAAAGAGATATCCTGCCCCGTATATGATAGAGTTGATATGGAAAGTTACGGTTTTTATGATGCCGTCATTCACAATCCTGCCATCAAAAAGTTTCATATCTTTAAAGTTGTCAGTGACCACTTCGAGCCGCAAAAGGTGACAAAAGAGCAGGCAAAATCACTTCTTTTTAATCAAATTGATGCTATAAATAAACTTATAAACAGTTAGGATTTTTATGAAACTTGTACTTCTTTTTTTACTTTTTTTAAACTTTGCTCACGCAACGCTGTCAGATGATACAACTCTACAGAAGATGATAGGACAAATGCTTATTATAGGGTTTGATACAGCTACTGTAGATAAAGACTCCCAAATTATAAAAGATATACAAAAGTATGATTTAGGTGGTGTGATTTTATTTGACAGAGACTTTCACAAAAGAGAAAAAACAAAAAACATCAAGTCACCCGAACAACTCCAAAACCTCACACAAGTACTTCAAAGCTACTCAGAGAAGCCTCTTTTTATAGCCATAGACCAAGAAGGCGGACGTGTAGCACGACTCAAACCTGCGTATGGATTTGTAGAGATTCCTTCTGCAAAAGCAGTCGCTTCTCATGATGAGCAACTCATAAAGATGCTTTATAACAAAGAGGCAAAAATGCTTCAAAACGTTGGAATAAATATAAACTTTGCTCCTGTTTTGGACTTGGCAATCGAGCCACGTAACCAAGTTATCTATCAACTTGAACGCTCTTATGGAGCTGATCCAAAAACAGTAGCCAAAGTAGCCTCCCTACTCATTGGTGCACAAACAAAACATAATATTATCTCGGTTGCCAAACACTTTCCTGGACACGGTTCTTCACTGACAGACTCTCACAAAGGCTTTGTCGATATCACAAATACCTGGAGTACAAAAGAACTAGAGCCGTACAAGATACTCCTGCGTGAGGGAAAACTAAATGCCATAATGACAGCTCACGTCTTTAATAAACATCTTGATACCAAATACCCAGCAACCCTTTCACGCAAGATAAACCAAAAACTTCTACGTGAACAACTTGGCTTTAGAGGTGTCATTATCAGTGATGATATGCAGATGAAAGCCATCAGCAAGCACTACTCACTCAAAGAGGCTCTCACCCTTGCCATCAATGCAGGTGTAGATATCCTGCTTTTTGGCAATCAGCTCTCGCATAACTCAACACAAGAGATAGTTGATACCATCCTAGAGCAGGTAAAAGCAGGGAAAATTCCTCTCTCACGCATCAAAGAGGCAAATGGTCGCATCGCAAATCTACACACAAAACAAAGCATCATTCAAAAACCCATCATCTTTGAAGATGAACGAAAGGCAATGACAAAGGCCTATATCAAAAAACATTACGGCATTAATGCAAAAGATATAAGCATCACACCAAAAGTCATTGTATTACATTGGACAGCAGTAATGGATCTAGAAGATAGTTTCAAACGACTCTATCCACAAAAACTCCTAACTGACAGAAAAGAGATAGCAGCTGCCTCAGCTCTAAATGTCTCAGCCCACTACCTCATCGACCGTGACGGTACTATCTATCAGTTGATGCCAGACAACTGGATGGCACGCCATGTGATAGGACTGAACTACTCAAGTATAGGTATAGAGAATGTCGGCGGAGAAGATAATAAAAAAGAGGACTTGACACCTGCTCAAGTTCAAGCAAATATTGCTCTTGTTAAATACCTTAAAGCGAAATACCCAAGTATTGCATATCTTATAGGACATCACGAATATAGAAAAATGGAAAACTCTCCACTTTGGCTTGAACAAGATAGAGGGTACAGAACAAAAAAAGCAGACCCCGGAGTCAAATTTATGCAAGCCGTGCGTCAAGGCGTAAAAGAGCTAAAACTTAAGAGTGCCGATGAGTAGTACATTTGGAGGAGTGGACTGGCTTGTCTTTTTCAGCTACTTTGCCATCTTGGCAATAAGTTCGTATTTCTTTAGCAGATTTAAGATAAAAAACGCACGGGACTACTTTGTAGCATCCAACTCTATGCCGCTGCTTGGTGTTGCCATCTCCATCGTTGCGACCAGCCAATCAGCAGCCACCTTTTTAGGTGTTCCGGAGTTCTCTTACGCCCATGATTTCACCTTCATCGGCTTTTATTTCTCCACACTCTTAGCTGTCTTTTTCATAGCAAAGTTTCTTATCCAAAAGTTTTATGCAATGGGAGCAGTCACGGTTTATGAACTTTTAGAGAAGCGTTACGGCGAACAGGCAAAGAAACAAGCGGGTATGATGTTTTTGCTTGGCCGTATCCTTGCCAGTGGAGCACGTCTTTACATCGGAGCCCTAGCAGTGAGTATGATTCTCTTTTTAGATATCAGCTTTTGGCATATGCTTGTCTCTATTCTTATTCTTATCACAGGAGCACTGCTTTATGCCTACTTTGGAGGAATAAAGTCCATCATCTACAGCGATATCATTCAAGCTGTCACCTATGTTGGAGCAGGCATTTTGGTAGCATGGTATCTCTACACCTCTTTAGGTGATGTAAATATTATAGAGTCTCTGCGTGAGCATGGCAAACTTAACTTTTTTGACACCTCTTTTGATGGAAAATTCAGTATCCCTGCCTTGCTTGGCGGATGGTTGCTTTTAAACATTGCCGCTTTTGGACTTGATCAGGATATGGCACAACGTGTTCTTAGCTGCAAAAACAAAGAGGATGCTACAAAGTCACTTCTTCTTTCCATCATTATCACTATCCCCATAGTCCTACTTTTTTTAGGCATTGGAGCACTACTCTATCTACACTATCAGAATATGCCGCTCACTCAGAGCTTTCAAGGTGAAAGTATCACTATCTTTATGTACTACATCTTAAATGAGATACCAGAAGGTCTGCGCGGACTTGTTACCGTTGGAGCCATTGCTGCAGCACTCTCAAGCACCAACTCGGTTCTTGGTGCCATGGCAAGTGTAGCAGTTGAAGATATCTACAAACCATGGAGACTTAAAAATGTACCTAACACCAATGAAGCACACTTCCTAAAAGCCTCACGCAATGCCGTACTCTTTTTTGCAGCTGTTTTAACACTGATGGCAGTTGTGAGTTACTTTTGGCAGCGCGAGAGCGAACTCTCTCTTATCGGTTTTGCATTAGGAGTCATGAGCTTTGCCTATGCAGGGCTTTTGGGAGTCTATTTTGCTGCTATCTTTACAAACAGGGGCAGTTCAAAAACAGTACTACCCGCTCTACTTGGCGGCTTTTTTACGATTTTAGCACTACAACCCTATATCTTTGGTATCCATATAGGTTTTGCCTGGCAGTTGGTTATAGGAACTGCTATTTCTTTTGTCATAATGTTAGGAGGAAAAAAGTATGTGTGAGTATTACATTGGCGTCATGAGCGGCACAAGTTTGGATGGAGTGGATGTAGCACTTTGTGGAATAGATACTCATACCTGCAAGCTCATTGAAGCTTATGAACACCCTTTTCCAAAAGCGTTAAAAAAAGAGATTCTTCACACCATTGCAAACGATACATCTCTCAAACAGCTCGGCGAACTAGATGTCAAACTTGGAGAGCTTTTTGCTGAAGCTATCAATGCCCTCTTACAAAATTCCGCTATCTCACGCAAAGAGATTTGTGCCATCGGGCTACATGGGCAGACACTTTGGCATGAACCAATATCGACATACCCTTTTTCAATGCAACTTGGCAATGCCAACGTTGTTGTCGCACAGACAGACATTTCAACAGTTGCAGACTTTCGTGGAGCTGATATTGCCAATGGTGGAGAGGGCGCTCCTTTTGCTCCTGCTTTTCATAGGGAGATTTTTGCTCGTGATGATAAAAATATTGCCGTTGTCAACATCGGCGGTATGGCAAATATCACTTACCTTGGTAAAGAATTTTTGGGCTGGGACACAGGCTGTGGTAATGTTTTAATGGACAGTTTTATACAGAAAATAGAAAAAAAGCCCTATGACAGAGATGGTGCATTTGCAAAAAGTGGCAGGCTCAATATGGATCTGCTTCAAAAGATGTTAAAAGATAGTTACTTTGCAAAAGAGCCTCCAAAAAGCACAGGACGTGAATACTTTAATCTTGAGTGGCTGGAGAAGTATCTCAAAAATTTTGTAACTGTTTCTGATGCTGATATTCAAAGAACACTGCTTGAACTTACAGCCTCATCCATTGCAAATGCAATCAACAGACTCCAATCTGATGAGCTTATCCTCTGTGGAGGCGGTGCAAAGAACAGCTTCTTAGTTGAGCGGCTTAAAAAGCTGTGTCGCTGTGAAGTTAGAAAAAGTGATGACTATGGCATGAACAGTGACTTTTTAGAAGCAATGCTCTTTGCATGGCTTGCCTATAAACGCTTACATAATGAAAAAGTCCCTCTTTCATCAATTACAGGGGCAAAAAAAGATTCCCTTTTAGGAGCCATCTATGGATAAGATAAAAACATGGTTGCAAACAACACAATATGCAAATTATTCTCTGACTATAGCCTCAGCAGATGCAAGTTTTAGAAAATACTACCGTCTCACGCAAGCAGATAAGAGCTATCTTTTGATGGACTCTTCTCTTGAGAAAGAGTCTCTTGCACCTTTTTTAGATGTTACGAAAAGGCTCTCACAAGCTGGGGTTAATGTACCAAAAGTATATGAGCAAAACCTTGAATCAGGGTATCTAATTATTGAAGATTTTGGCAATATGCACCTACTTCAAAGTCTCACACAACAAAACTTTAAAGAGCTCTATAAAAAAGCAATAGATGAGATATTCAAGATGCAAAGAGCCGATGCAAATAGTCTGCCTCTTTATGATAAAACCTTTTTACATTTTGAGATGGATCTGATGCAGGAGTGGTACTTGGAGAAAAAACTGGGGCACTCTCTCACGCAAAAAGAAGTACATACTCTAAATAAGGCACTTGATAGCATCAGCGATGTAGTACTCAGACAACCACAGAATATCTTTGTTCATCGAGACTATCACTCACGTAATATTATGCTGCGTGAGGATGGAAGTCTTGGTATCATCGACTATCAAGATGCTATGAATGGTGCACTTACCTATGACCTTGTCTCACTGCTAAAAGATTGCTATATCAGCTTTGACAGAGAGTCAATACTACAACTTGTTCTTTACTTTCGAGATAGAACATCTCCACAGACAAGTGATGCTGAGTTTATAAAGTGGTTTGATTTTATGGGAATGCAGCGTCATATCAAAGTTCTTGGCATCTTCTCCCGTCTCCACCTGCGTGACGGTAAGGATGGATACCTTAAAGATATTCCACTCACCCTACACTACACACTCGATGCCGCACAAAGATATGATGAGACAAAAGAGCTCTCAAAACTGCTCAAAAGGCTGACACGATGAAAGCAATGATACTAGCAGCCGGTCGCGGTGAGCGAATGCGTCCACTGACAGATATGATTCCAAAACCGCTTCTGCCTGTCGGTGGTACTCCACTTATTGAGTGGCATATTAAAAATCTGGCAAAAAACGGTTTTAAAGAGATTGTTATCAATATTGCTCATTTGGGGCATCTTATCCCAAAAACCTTAGGCGATGGCTCACGCTGGGGAGTTCAGATCTACTACTCTGATGAGCAGGAGAGTGGAGCTTTGGAGTCTCTTGGTGGAATTCTAAAAGCTTTGGATATTTTAGGCAATGAGCCTTTTTTAGTTGTCAATGGTGACATATATTGTGATTATTCATTCAATCCGAACTTTGATTTAAAAGAAAAACTTGCCCACCTCATCTTAGTTCCCAATCCCTCGCATAACAAAGAGGGAGATTTTGGCTTAGAGGACTCTTTGATTTTGAATAAAAGTGATGAACTGTATACTTTTTCAGGTATAGGATACTATAATCCAAAAATATTTCAAGACATCAGAGCCTCAAAAGCCCCTCTGGCACCTCTTTTGCGTGAGATAGCAGAGCAAAAAGAACTCTCCGGAGAGCTTTATGAAGGTCTGTGGTATGATATCGGAACACCTGAGAGATTAAAAGAGATAAATGAAAATTTTTAGCATACTTTTTTTACTGTTAACATCCACACTCTGGGCAAAATATGACAACTGTACTTTTAAAAATCCGCACTACACAGATATCTGTAAAAAAGTTGTCAAACATGGGGTTTCTTATGAGTATGCCAACAGATTTTTACTCTCTTACTTTAAAACACAAAAGTACGATGAGATTACATGGAAGTACATTCAGCCATCAAAGATAAAGTACCATCGAGAGCGAGAAAAAAAAGCCAACAATGTCCTTGTCAAATATGTTCCAAAGATGGTTACCAACCTCAACGAGTATCAGCATGCTTATGACTTGGCAGAGATAAAGTATGGTGTCAATCGTGAGATCATTGCAGCAATTCTGCTCAAAGAGACCAAGCTTGGTAAAATAAAACCAAAACATGATGCTTTCATCGTCTTTAATACAATTCTCACCCGCACAAAACCAAAAACTTCACGCCAAAAATGGCTGCTGAATATGAGTAAAACGAATATGGCATCCATTATTGAGCACTGTTACAAAGAGGGGGTTGAGCCTGAGCAGTGTAATCTTCCAAGCTCTTATGCAGGAGCTGTCGGAATACCGCAGTTTATGCCAAACTCCTTTGTCTATACAGACAGCTACTATGGTAAAGTTGCAGACCTTACAAAGATGGAAGACGCTATTCTTTCCGCTGCAAAATTTCTACATAAAAAAGCAAAATTTACAGAACTGATAGCGTGGGATAAGATGCCCGATATAAAAAAGACAGAGAGTGAATGGTATGCATTTGAGTTTAAAAACAAAAACTGCTCTTTTATCTATGAGAAGAACAAAAAAACAGGTAAAAAATATAAATGTTTCACAAAGAATCGACCTGAACTTGACTATTTAAAAATATATGTTGCGAAGATAATGCGCTACAACAACTCTTCTAACTATGCTATTGGAGTTATCCGCTTAGCTTATGATGCACACAAGGCTTTAGAGAAAACTCAATAAATTAGCTGTCCTCATTTAAAATGACAAGCTCCAGACTTCCGCTTACATAGTTTGCAAAAAATGTCAGCAGTTCCAAATCTGCTCTCTCAAAATCAAAACGCTTTTTGTTCAGAAGCTGCATCACTCCCATTACATTGCGTTTGGAGTCAAAGATCGGTACCGTAATCATATTTTTAGTCGTATAACCGCTCTTTTTATCAATATTTGGTAAGAATCTCTCATCCTCGTAAGGATTGTTTACAATTTGCGGTTCTTTTGTTTTGTATGTAACACCAACGATCCCCGAGTCAAGTCCAATTACTATTCTGCCTATCCCATCACTCAGTTTTGTCCATAAAATCTTATCTTCATTATCTACTATAAATATAGAGCATCGGTCTGCATCTACTAAACTTTTTGCTTCATCAGCTATGAGTTCTAAAACTTTCTGTATATCATCCATTGCCATCAGTTTTTTTCCAAATTCGGCAATCTGATTAAATTTTTTCATCAACTTCCTTTCTCATATATATATTTAAAAGTTCTAAAAAACCACTGATATAGTGTGCAAAGAATATCATAAACTTGACATCTTCCGTATCAAAATCATCTTTTTTATTTAAAAGTTCCAACACACCTATGATCTTTCGTTCTGAATCAAAAATAGGTGCAGTAACAATATTTTTCGTTTTATATCCTGTACGTTCATCCACCTCGGCTAAGAACTCTTCATGTTCATAAGCATCATTAGCGATGACAGGTTTTTTAATTTTTATAGTATAGCCAACCAAGCCCTTATTTACCGGCAATGTTATTCTGTCAACACCGTCTGCGATGGTTGTCCACAGCTCATGCTTGATATTGTCATAAATAAAAATGGAACAGCGCTCAGCCTCAATAACATCTTTGACATATTTGGCAATCAAAGGCATTCCCTCTTCTAGGGAACGTTTTGTCAACAACTCTTTGGCAAATTCACTCAACTTGCTATAACGATTCTCTTTCATAGGGTAGCCTTATTAATCAATTATGATTATTATAGTGTAAAATTACAACAAAAAAAAGGAAAACTAATGTCACAAATACAAATCTGGCATAATCCACGCTGCTCAAAATCACGTCAAGCACTTGCACTCTTAGATGAAACAGGTGTTGAAAAAGATGTTGTTAAGTACCTTGAGGAAACACCAACAAAAGAGCAGTTAAAAGAACTTTTAAAGATGTTGGGGTTTAGCTCTGCAAGAGAGTTGATGCGTACAAAAGAGGCTGTTTATAAAGAGCTAGGTCTCAAAGATGAAGTAGATGAAGAGAAGCTCATAGAAGCGATGGTAGAAAATCCAAAACTCATTGAGCGTCCTGTTATCATAAAAGGCGACAAAGCAATCATTGCTCGTCCACCGGAGAAAGCAAAAGAGTTTTTAGAAGCTTAAACTTCTAACTTCTCAATACTCACGCCATTGTCTTTTAAAAACGTAGAGACAACCTCAGAGTGGGTATGTTCGTACTCTTTTAAAAATACTATGCGCTTGATACCCGAAGCAATAAGATTCTTACTACACTCACTGCAAGGCTCAAGCGTTACATAGATTGTCGCACCTTCAATACTGATTCCCTTACGTGCCGCCCAGATGATGGCATTCATCTCTGCATGAATCTCATAGGTCTTACTCCAGTCATGATGCTCATGAGTGTACTCATCATTCCAGTGCTCACAGCAGTTCGTATATCCTGCCGGAGTACCATTGTAACCAGTGGAGAGGATGCGTCCGTCTTTTACAATGACGGCACCGACCTGTTTGGAGACACACTTCGAAGCTGAGGCAATCTCTGCGGCAATGTTAATGAAGTTTGTATCACTTAACATTATGCTTCCGGCATTCTTATGATGTTGATATCTGCATTGTCACGCAGTCTTGCAAAGTAGTCACTTAAAATCGCTTCACGTTTTTCTGCCATAATGGCATTGATAACCTGTGACTTCATGCTCTCTAGTGTGATATCTTTTGCTGACTCGACAGATTTTATATAAAAGCTCATAAATCCGCCCTTTCCGTTTGGAATAACTGGCGTGAAATGTCCAACTGCTGTTTTTGAAAGCAGAGATGCAAGCTCAGGAGAGATTCTGTTGTATGGCAGTACCTGCTCGTTACTTGCAATTTGCGGTGAGTAAAACATCGGATTGTCTACTTTTTCCTGAAGAAGATCTTTTTGTTTTGCATCATAGATAACAACTGCAAAAGAGGCAGGATGCTTAAAGTCATTCTTATGCAGTTCAAAATAATCTTTTATCTCCTCTTCACTTGGCTCACTCATAGAAGACATTGCAATAGCACTATAGAGTTTTTGTGAAAGCAGTTTCTGTTTTATCTTGACTTTGAGTTGCTCTGATGTCAGCCCGTTAGCCTCACGCACAGCATCATAAAAATCACTCACACTCATATTGTTTCTTTGTGCCATTTTTTTGATGTCATCATACACTTCTGAAGAGCTTACAGAGATATTTCTCTTTTTTATCTCAATACTCTCAAGCTTTTTACGAATCAAAATATCTGTTGCTTTTTTTACATCGATATGCTCTGTTTGCATCTCTTTTTTAATATCTAAGAGTGTTATTGCTTTATCTTCTACAACTACAGCCACGCCATCATATACTTTTGCC
Source organism: Sulfurimonas sp. NWX79 (assembly GCF_039667035.1). Classification (NCBI taxonomy): domain Bacteria; kingdom Pseudomonadati; phylum Campylobacterota; class Epsilonproteobacteria; order Campylobacterales; family Sulfurimonadaceae; genus Sulfurimonas; species Sulfurimonas sp. NWX79. Next base: position 11,560 of record NZ_JALCZL010000016.1, on the reverse strand, counting down.
TGCAGTGAGGCTACTACAAAAAGTGCCAATATTAGTTTTATCATCTTAATCCACTTAGTTTATTTTTTGTATTTTACCAACCTTTAACCAACAATAGCCTAAAATTCCACTAATTATATTATAAAGGCGTATCATGGTTGTTACTCGTTTTGCTCCATCTCCTACAGGATATCTTCATATCGGAGGACTTCGTACAGCACTTTTTTCTTACCTTTGGGCTAGAAAAAACAATGGGAAATTTGTTCTGCGTATCGAAGATACAGATAAAAAAAGAAACTCCGAAGAGGCTACAGAGGCTATTTTAAAAGCATTTGAGTGGCTTGGTCTTGAAGCTGACGGTGAGATAACATACCAAAGCAAACGCGATGCTATCTATGCAAAATACATACAACAACTTCTTGATGAAGGCAAAGCCTATAAGTGCTATATGTCAAAAGAAGAGCTTGACGCCCTGCGTGAGGAGCAGATGGCAAACAAAGAGCGTGCAAAGTATGACGGAAGATACCGTGACTTTGACGGTACGCCTCCAGAAGGAATTGAGCCCGTTATCCGCATCAAAGCACCGCTTAGCGGAGAGATAGTGGTACATGATGGTGTAAAAGGAGATATAGTCTTTCAAGCGGAAGATATCTTAGATGATTTTGTCATTGCCCGTGCTGATGGAAGCCCAACTTACAACTTTGTTGTTGCTGTTGATGATGCTCTGATGGGTATCAATGAGGTTATCCGTGGAGATGACCACCTCTCAAACACTCCAAAACAGATAGTCGTTTATGAGGCACTGGGCTTTGATATTCCAAAGTTTTACCATGTACCGATGATTCACAACCAACAGGGTAAAAAACTCTCAAAACGTGACGGTGCAACAGATGTTATGGCGTACAAAGAGATGGGCTATCTCCCAGAAGCACTTCTGAACTTTTTAGTGCGTCTTGGTTGGAGCCATGGCGATCAGGAGATCTTCTCTATGGAAGAGATGAAAGAGCTTTTTGATCCAAAAGATATCAACAAATCAGCTTCCATCTACAACACAGAAAAACTGGACTGGCTCAATGCTCACTATATCAAAAACACTTCAAATGAAAAGCTTACAGAACTTCTTACAGAATTTGGAGTAGTCCTCAGTTCACATGATAAAAAAGAGATACTTCTTGATGCTCTTAAAGAGCGTGCAAAAACGCTTAAAGAGTTGGCACTCATGGTTGAAGAGATTATCCAGACACCGACAAGCTATGATGAAAAAGCAGTAAAAAAAGCCTTTAAAGGGAATGCTATTGAAATTCTAGAGGTTTTTGCAAATCGCCTTGAAGAGGCAGATGAGCTACACCTTCCAAGTGATTATCACCATGTAATGGAGAAGGTAATCGAAGAGATGGAGATAGGTTTTGGAAAAATCGGTCAACCACTTCGTGTCGCACTGCTTGGTAAAATGGGTGGACCGGGGCTTGATGTCGTTATGGCAGTTCTAGGCCGTGATGAGACACTCTCACGCATTGCAAAAGCAGTTCTTACACATACAGTGGATGACTAGATATCATCCCTGTAAACATCTGTAATATCAAAATCATTCTCAGGTTCAATAACTTCAATCGTCTCTAAGTCCTTAGGGTCTACCTCTTGTTCTGAAAAATCATACTCATCAGCCTGATAGAACTTTTGTTCCTCAGCAAACTTTTTTTCTCTCTCCATCTGCTCTTTAACATGTTTTTCTTTTAAAGCTTCCTCTTTTTTAGGATCAACATTTTTTGCTTCCAATGAAAGTGTTGTTACTACAAGAATTGTCATAAGTAAAAATATTTTATTCATAATCTGTCCTTATTATTTTTCTAATTTTAAATTATATCTAAAAATTTCTTCTTTTACAAAATAGTCTCATTATTTAAATGAGATATAATTCTCTTATGAAAAAGAGAACTATCGATATAAAGTCCCTTTTTAAACTCGCTCTACATAAAAAAAGAGCCTTTGTTTATGGACAGGTTATAACACTTATTGCTATTGTTATCAGCATCCCTGTTCCTTTGATGCTACCAATAATGGTCGATGAAGTACTCCTACACAAACCTGAGTATATCATCCCTGCAATCGATAAACTCTTTGGCAGTGGCAGTGCATTTTACTACATTGCCCTTGTTACCTTTGTGGTTGTTTTTTTACGCTTTATGTACTATCTTTTAGGAGTAGTGACAACAAAAATCTTTACCAGTATTTCCAAATATGTAACTTTTATGATTCGTAAACGTCTTCTTACTCATCTGCAATATACTGCGATGAATGAGTATGAAACACTGGGAAGCGGAGCAATTACTGCCAATCTCATCACCGATGTCGATACCCTTGATACTTTCATCATGAACTCTGCAAGCAAATTTGTCGCTTCTGTTTTAACACTTGTGGTAGTTGGCATCGTGATGATAGCCATTGATCCGATTTTAGGCATACTCATCCTTGTTGTACAACCCCTGATAATGTTTATGAGTAAAAAGATGTCTGCACGTGTCGGGGAGTTAAAATCCCAAGAAAACAGTGCTATCTCAGCATTTCAAGAGAATGTCGGCGAAACTCTGGAGCTTTTTGGACAGATAAAAGCCAGTAACAAAGAGGAGTACTTCTTCTCAAAAGCCTTGCAGCAGGCAAAAAAGATCCAAATAGCTGCCAATGCCTTTAGCTTTAAAAGCGTTGCCTATGAGAGGCTCTCTTACACTCTCTTTCTCTCTCTTTTTGAACTGATTCGCGCAACCGGTTTGCTTCTTGTTGCCTACAGCGATTTAAGTATCGGTATGATGTTTGCGATGTTTGGCTATATCTGGTTTATCATGACACCGGTTCAAGATATTCTCTCTATGCAGTACAGTTATGCTTCAGCAAAAGCGGCACTTGGACGCATCAACAAACTCTTAGAACTAAGTACTGAGAGACGCGGAGAGAAAAAACTGCAGAGACAAGAGCTTGATATCAGACTCGAAGCGGTATCGTTTGCTTATGAAAGCAGTGATAAAGAGATACTCAAAAATATTACATTTTCCATTCCCTACCGTGCGAAGATCGCACTTATCGGGGCAAGTGGGAGTGGAAAAACAACACTTGCACAACTGATATCTGGGTTTTATGAAAAAAAATCAGGCTCACTTTTGTATAACAATATAGCCGTAGAAGAGTTGGATCGTCACTCTGTGCGTGAGAAGATATTTCTTGTCCTGCAGATGCCCATACTTTTTAATGCAACGCTGCGTTTTAACATTACTATGGGAGATGAAAGCATTGATGATGCTGCGCTTCGCAAGGCTCTTGAGATTGCCCAGCTCTCAGAGATGCTTGAGAATATACCCGATGGTCTAGATACTGTTGTCGGGCATCACGGAATCCGCCTCTCAGGAGGACAGCGTCAAAGGCTTAGCATCGCCCGCATGATCATAGCCAACCCAAGTGTTGTTATCTTTGATGAGTCCACCTCAGCACTTGATGTCCATACCGAAGCCAAGCTCTTCACTTCTCTAGAACCGATTTTAAAAGACAAAACTGTTATTACCATCGCACATCGTCTCAGTACTGTCAAAAATGCAGATATGATTTATGTTTTACATGAAGGTAGTATTGTTCAGCGTGGCAGACATGAAGAGCTTGAGAACCAAGAGGGGCACTACCAGGAGTTTATCAAGGAGCAGTTACTCTGATGCAAAAAAGACTTCTACAGTGGTATGAAAAAAATGGTCGTCACGAACTTCCTTGGAGAAACACGACAAATATCTACCATATCTATCTCAGTGAGATAATGCTGCAACAAACGCAGGTCAATCGTGTAAGAGATGAGTACTATCCACAATTTCTGGCAAAATTTCCGACACTCAAGACACTTGCTGATGCACAAGAGAGTGAAGTGCTTGCTGCTTGGAGCGGTCTTGGCTACTACTCACGTGCACGCAATCTTCACAAAACAGCCAAACTCTGCGAAAATGAACTGCCTAAGAGCTATGAAGAGCTTCTGAAACTTCCGGGAATCGGAAGCTATACGGCCAGTGCCATCTGTGCTTTTGGATACCATCAAAATCTTCCGGTCCTTGATACAAACATCAAAAGGGTCATTAAACGCCTCTTCGCACTGATAAATCCAAGTGAAAAAGAGCTTACACGTCAAGCTGTAAAAGTGCTTAACGACAAAGAGCCACGTGCACACAACTTAGCACTAATGGATTTAGGCTCCCTGGTTTGCCTGCCAAAAAATCCAAAATGCCAAGAGTGTCCGCTTACATCAGAGTGCCAGGGAAAAGAAGAACCAGAACTCTATACACAGACAAAAAAGACAAAATATGAGGCGATGGAGCTCTTTTATGGTGTCTGCGTAAAGGATGATAAAATCACATTGGTAAAAACAGAGGGAAGTATGTATAAAGGAATGCTTTCACTCCCCTGTGTTGACCCACTTGAAGATGATTTTCTTGTCAGTTTTAAACATGCCTATACAAAGTATCGTCTGAGTGTACACCTCTACAGACTTGACGAAGCACCAAAAGATGCTATTTGGCTATCTTTAGAAGAGCTAGAGAGTGCACCTATCTCTTCTCTTGTTACAAAAGCACTTACTGCTTTAAATCTTAAAAAACTACCTTAAAACTACTTCCTTTACCAAGTACTGATTTAACTTCGATCTTCATCCCAAAACTGTTACAGATCTGCTTGACAATGCTAAGACCCACACCAAAGCCACCGGCAATCTGTGAGTCTCGTTTGTACATCTCAAAGATCTCCTGCAGTTTTTTATCTTCAATACCTACACCCTCGTCTTGAATGAAAAAATACTCCTGCGTGAGCTTTAGCGAAATTGTGGTCTCTGGCATAGAGTATTTGATGGCATTTGAAAGCAGGTTCGATACTAACAACTCTGCACGGCTCTCAATCATCTCAAGCTCTATATCTTCAAGCTCAGCTTCAATCTTTATGCCTTTTGCATCGGTGAGCTCTTTATAGTAAGCAAGTACATTTTGCACAACTCTTTTAAAGTTTAACATCTCTGCCTCTTCTTGTTTTTGTTTGAAGTTTAAAAAGGTCAGTGATTTATAGATACTCTCTAACTGCTTGGTGCTTATTGAGATATTGGTCAATATCTTTTTGTCATAAACCTCTTTTTTTATTGCCCTGCTTGCAGACATCTTTAGTGCTGTGATGGGAGTATTTAGTTCATGTGAGACATCCTGAATGAAACTCTCTATCTGTACCATTCTGTTGTGAAGCGGTTTTAAAAAAAGTTTGGAGAGTACAAAAGCGATAATAACGACAAGACCAAAACTAAGAACCATTACACTCAGTACCAAAGTCTGCAGATCTTCTAGCTTCTTGAAATATGTATCTGTTTTGACGACCACATACTTCACATCGAGATGCTCCTGCGGCGATGCGGAGACTAAGACCTTCATACCCTCTTTTTCATAGTAACCCGGCTTGTACTCTTGTGCTTTTTCTATTGGTATCAAACTATACTCAAACCCTTTTTCATTTGGCAACTCGAGTGTTGATCCTTTCATCTGTGCGTTGATAATGCTTGTAGAGAGCCTGTCTGCAATATGTTCGAGTTTATAGTAGATCTCACTCTCTAGCGCATTCTTCTGCGCACTGTAGTACCAATACCCAAGCAGCAAAATAAACAGCAGTGATGAGCCAAGATAAAGGGCTACAAAAGAGTAATATGAGCGTCTCTCTAACTCATTCAAACTTATACCCCTCCCCACGAATGTTGACAATATGCTCTTTACCTATGTGTTTACGAAGGTTTTTGACAATGGTACGAATGGCATCATCACTCGGCATCTCATCAAACTCCCAAAAATTCTGCAACAGTTCATCAGAGCTGATAATACGATGACGATTTTTGTAAAAGTAGTGCAGACATTCACTCTCTTTTTGTGTGAGATGCACTGTTTTATCTTCCTGCGTGAGGCTGTGTGTTTTTGTATCTAAAACAAGCCCCTCCCCAAGTTCTACCAAACTCGCCAATCCAAAATGCCGTTTGAGATTTTCAATACGTACACCCAACTCATCCAAATCAAAAGGTTTTTTGATAAAGTCATTTGCCCCTGCGCCAAAAGCAGACTTAAGATACTTTGTATCATGAAAAGCTGTGATAAAGATAGCAGGCGTCTCATCATGAAACTCACGCAGTTCACGCAAAAGAGAGATACCATCTCCATCAGCTACATTAATGTCAAAGATATAAAGATCGAACTTCTGCTCTTCAGTAAGTGTAAGCGCTTTTTTCACACTGTAAGTCTGTACCACTTCATACTCATCTTCTAAGTAATCTACCAATATATGTGCCAGTGCCGTATCATCTTCTAAAAGTAAAATTTTCATAATGCATTGTAACAAAAAATATATTGATTTACTTTACAATTTATTTTATCAAATCAATGATAGAATGTGAGCAATAAACAAAAGGTCACAATCAAATGACAACTACTGAATTTTACAACATCAATGCATCACAGCTCATTAACAGATATGAAAATGTCAATATGTCGTCACTTCATCAATTATTTTTACACTATATTCCAAAAAATTCTAGGGTTCTAGATATAGGTTTTGGATCAGGAAGAGATTTAGCATTTTTAAAGAATAATAATTATGAAATTTGGGGTATAGATTCATCAACAAAGTTTATAGAAAATGCAAAAGTTCGGTTTGCTGATATTTCAGATCATTTTATTCAAATAAGTGTACCCTTTTCAGCAAACACTCTACCCTTTTTAATAAAATTTGATGCCATTATTTCAATAGCTATGTGGATGCATTTAAAAAAAGCAGCATATGAAAATGTTATTAAAAATATAGCAGAAATAACTACAGATAAAGCTACTGTAATCATCAGTTATTCACAAGGTAAAAGAACTAAGGATGAACGATATTTTGAGGATGTTGATTTAGAATATATAATTAAACTCTTTCAACAATATAATTTTAGTTTAATTACCACTATTTCAAATAACGACAGCTTAGACAGAGAGACTTTAACATGGATTACGGTAGTATTTAAACATGATTAACATAGAAGCTTTACGACAAATCAACTACATCATAGAGTATGATTCAACATCAAGTACCTATAAATATGTTCTTTTAAAAAGCGTAATCAACGCTTCTCAAAAATATGATCATCTTATAAACATAGAAAATGGTAGAGCAAATATTCCATTAGGACTAATTATTGAGCAATGGATTATAGACTATATGCCGTTTGTGTTTAAAAATATTGCTCAACAAAATAACAAAAGTGTTTTAGATAGACCAATTACAACTATTTATGACAAGATCTTTGAACTATTAAACTTAGACAAATCAGTTGAATGGGAATATGCTTATATCCAGTTTTCCAAAGCATTGCAAAATCCAAATGTATCTATAGAGTTATCGAAAGAATTTTTCAAATTATCAAAAAAAATAGCCACTAAAATTGTTACTATGCCTATGAGATATACAGGTACCTCAGACTATGAGTTTTTTACACCGAACAAATACAAATTTGGAGAAATTAAATTTTCTCATAATGATATTTTTAATTCAAATTTTTTAATTGTTAGTTTTGATACTTTCTCAATTTCTGAACAACACTATAATATTTTTCGTTACTTAGGACAAACCCTTTATGGTACCTCTACCATTATTTCCAAATGGAAACAAAAAACTGATTCACTTAATGCTAATCAAGAAGTTACCAAAAATATTATTGACAAACTTTCAGGTGATACACTCGAAATAAGAGAAACCAATACTATTAGAAATCTTCTACCTGATAATAAAATTTGTGTATGGTCTGGTAAAGAGCTTAGAGGGGATAATTATGATGTTGATCATGTATTACCTTTTTCTGTCTGGTTTAATAATGACTTATGGAATATGCTACCAACAGACAGACGTTTAAATCAACAACAAAAGAAACATAAGATTCCTACTCGCAAGTTAATTGAAAAACGTGCAAATATTATTATAAATTATTGGCATGATTACCAAAAAGCAATGCCGATACTTTTTAACTCGCAACTTTCAGTTGCTTTACTTGGGCAAGATTCTAAAAAAGAGAATAATCTTGAACTCGCTATTGAATCTTTATGCAAAAAAAGTGATTATTTGATTTATGATAGAGGGCATGAAAAGTTTGAAATTTAATCTACATCAGCAAACTATTACAAACTAACATTACCTTTATCCAAACTTAACTCTTTAAATTCTACCTATTTCCATAACATGAGTTACTGTAATGGCTATTACGATAATTTTCCTATAGATTCTATCTCCTTAATAGCCTTACCAACATCACCTAGACAACATCCTCCACTTGGATTTAAAACCTCACATGCACAACCGGGATCTTGCATTTTTGCTTTGATATCTTCAAGTGCCATTGTTTTTCCTGTAGCTTCGATCTCTGCTACTATCTTCTCTTTGCTCCATCCGAAACAGTAGCACACCGTAGCTGGAGAAGCACCATCTTTAAGCCCCACTATTACTTTCATATCTTGCTGCGTGAGGATTGTATCATCTCGAAAATAGATCACTTTACATGACGGCGTTTTACAATAATAAAAATCGCTCATGCAAGAGAGTTTACTCTTTGCCTCTTCTTTTACAAGTGCATCAAAAGTTTTTTCAAGTACGCCTTTTGCCAGCTTACTACATTCTGGACATGCCACTTTTCCTTTTGGTTGTACACTACAACAGTTATCGCCACTCACTTCTTTAAGTTTAGAACTGCTAACCATAGATTATCCTTTGCTTCACATTTTAAAGTATACCACACAAACCCAACACAAACTTTTCGTATACTTCTCTTATCAAAATAAAAAAAGGACAAAAAATGAAATCTTTAACAAAAATCTTTTTAGCACTTCTTCTTGGAGTAAGTCTCTCTCATGCAGCGGCATTCTCTAAAGATGCAAAGTTTCGAACTACTACAGCACACATCACAGCTGAAAAACCACTTACAACAGGAGCAAACACTCTTGTTGTCGAGCTTAAAAAAGGTGGTAAAGCTATAGATAATGCAAAAGTAACACTCAAAGCCTTTATGCCTGCAATGCCGGGTATGCCTGCAATGAGTTCAAAAGTAGAGGCAAAAAACTTAGGCAATGGTAAATATGAAGCTACTTTGAATCTTGCGATGAGCGGAACATGGCAGCTGCATATTTTCATCACTCCAAAAACGGGGAAAAAGTCTCGCATAAAAACGACACTTAATTTCTAAAAAGGAAAAGACGGTGAAAAATTTACTCCTTGGTGCACTTTTACTTGCAAGCTCACTCAGTGCAATGACTCTGAGTGAGCTCATAGAGAGTTCCCTATCACGCGCTCCGTCACTTGAAATTATCAATGCACGCCTTGTTGCCAATAAGCAAAATATTGATATAGCAGATCAGTTTGAAAATCCTGAGCTGCTACTGACAAAAAACACCATTGACAGCTCTCAGGCGATGAGTCAGACCGTGCTTACACTCAAACAAAAGATTCCCACCTACTCTAAAAGAGAAAAAAGAGAAGATATTGCACTCTCTGAGGAGAAACTGCTTCAAGAAAAACTCCATGCTGCAAAAGTCAAACTTGTAGGGCGCATCAAAAATGAGGCCTATACTATCTGGGAGTTGCGTGAGGAAATACAAATCATTGATGAGTACATAATACTAACGAGACAGAACATTCGTCTCTATGAATCCTATACCAGTGTAGATAATAATCAACATATGGGTATTATGAAAGCAGAACTCTCGCTCTCAGACCTAAAAGTCCAAAGAAGTGCCTTGGAGGCAAAAAAAGCAGCAGCCTATGCAAGACTCTCTTATCTTGCTGCTCTGAAAGTGACCGACTTGACGATTGATCTAAGCATAAAGAAAAAACCAAACTTACAGCAGCTACAAAATTCACTTAAAGAGAGTAACCCTGATCTTTTAATCACACAAAAAGAGATACAAAAGCAATCATATGCAGTAGCACTTGCAGAAATTAATAACTATCCCGATATTAACCTTATTGCCGGTTATGCTTATAGAGAAAAGTTTGACAACTATTTTAATTTTGGAGTGGGTCTCTCACTCCCAATATATGGCACAGAAGATGCAAAAGAGGAAAAAGAGCGTGCGATTTTACTTGAGAAAAAAAGCAAACAAAGTGATATAGAGCTAGCAGTGCTTGCACAACTTGAACTTTACTACGAGCAGATGCTCTCATCTTATAAAATACACCATATCATTCAAGATGAAGCTCTCCCGCAGGTTGCTCATATGTTTGAACTCTCAAGCTCATCCATCTCAGTTGGAAGTGACCTTTTTAAATACATTGATGTGCTTTTTCAAAAGCTCGATCTTGAGAAAAAAAGCATAAAAGCAGTAGCCAATTACAAACGTGCTGAGGCACAGATATCACAACTACGAGGTGAAATAAAATGAAAAAATCAACACTATTTTTAGCACTCCTGCTACCCTTGGCAATATTTGCAAAAGAGAAACCTACAGTACAACAGCTTTTCTCCGTCCAAACTGTCAAAGTAAAAAAGGTGAATACTTCTCACTCTAAAAAAAACTATGGCTATGTTGTTGCAGATGAAGCACGCATCTACGATGTAAGCCCTCGTTTTGGCGGTTTTGTGGAGAAACTCTATGCAGATAAAATATATAAATATGTAAAAAAGGGAGAGCCTTTAGTGACACTTTATTCTCCTGAGGTCTATAAGGCAAAAGAGGATTACCTCAACTCATACAACTATGCAAAAATTCGCAATAACAAAGGAATGCTCAAAAGTGCTAAACGAAAACTAGAGCTCTTAGGCGTTGATGCAAGGGAGATAGCGGCTGTTTTAAAAGAGAAAAATGTCTCACCAAATACAACTATCTATGCACCGACATCCGGTTACATCTTTACAAAAAACATTGTTAATGGTGCAGCTTTTAATGCAAAAAACAGACTCTTTGAGATAGTAAATCTTGATGAGATATGGGTTGAGACAAAAATCTTTGAAGATGATGTGAACTGGATAAAAAATGCAAATACTTTTGAGGTAAGTTTTAAAACTACCCCTAAAATTTATAAGACCAGTAACAAGCTTCTCTATCCAAATTTAGATCCAAAAGAGGCAACTTTGACGATGCGCCTGCGTCTCAAAAATCCAGACCACAGACTCTTTCCAGGAATGTATGCTGATGTACTCTCAAGAGATAAAGCAAGAACATACCTTACTCTGCCACAAAGTGCAGTGATTCGTAAAGACGGAAGATATTATGCCTTTATGATAGGAGAGTTTGAAGGAGAGTATGAACCGGTAGAAGTATCAGTAAAACCGCTTAACAACCAGACCTACATCATTTTAGATGGTCTGAGTGCCGGTGATGAAGTGGTTAACAATGCTCTGTTTATGATGGACAGTGATGCACAAATAAATGGGTTATATTGAGATAAAATATTTATGACTTAATTAAAAAAACGGGTGCTTAATTTTTTAGTTTTACTTATAATTCACCAAATAATAATCAACTAAATTAAGCTTCAAACTTTTGCTCAACCCACGATGTAAAGTAATCATATTTTT
>NZ_JALCZL010000015.1:0-40987 GCF_039667035.1 Sulfurimonas sp. NWX79 | reverse complement strand
AGTGTATTATCCACATCGCTGTCATTTGCAAGGACATTGCCTGTTGCGTTGTTGTCCTCAGCTACTGTGTTGCTATCAGACGCTGTTACTGTTGCATCATCTACAGGCGTTACTGTGATATCGAGTGTATCGCTCGCACCTGTGTTTGTTGTGTAAGTAGCCGTTGGAACAGCTCCATTCCAGTTTGCATCTGGTGTAAATGTATAGCTTCCGTCTGAGTTGATGACAAGGGATCCAACACCTGCAATTGTTGCCGTCGTACCTGCTGTGTAAGTTGTTGTGTCACCGCTTACTGTGAAGCTTGCAACTGAGAGTGTATTATCCACATCGCTGTCATTTGCAAGGACATTGCCTGTTGCGTTGTTGTCCTCAGCTACTGTGTTGCTATCAGACGCTGTTACTGTTGCATCATCTACAGGCGTTACTGTGATATTTACAGTTGCCGTATCTGTACCGCCGTTGCCATCACTAATAGAGTAAATGATTGTATCGCTGCCATTGAAGTCTTGATTTGGTGTGTATGTGATTGTTCCATCATTATTGATCGTCACAGTACCGTTTGCAGCAGTTGCACTTGTCACAATAAGGCTATCACCATCGACATCAGTATCGTTTCCAAGGACACTAATAGTTACGGCAGTATCTTCATCAGTTGTTGCTGTGTCATCTGCCGCTACCGGGTTGTTATTATTTGGATTATCTATCGGGGTCTCAGTATCTTCTTCTGTATTTGTTAATAGAACAGGAGTTCCATCTATATCCACCCCATTATCAGGAGAATTAAACTGTGCATCTCTTAAACTACTTTGCACATCAACAAAACCATTATCACGTGCTAGGAAGCTATCTTCTTGGAGGTGCCCTACTACTGCTTCGCTTCCTGCAGCAGTTTCATCATCGATGCTTCCTTCTTTTTCTTTATCTGTTGCATCATCTTCAGCATATACACCTGTTTTTTCAATTGCTTTGTCTATATTATTTGGAGAGATAAATTCATCTAGATTGTTGTCTTCGATAAGAGAGAGGTCAAAGATCTGTTTTTCAATCCCTGTCAGTTCAAGAGCCTGTTCAAGATTCATCATGCCTATTTTTATATGTGCACTTGGGCTGTTGCCATCTGCACCAAAGACAAGCATATCTTTGCTGATTTTATCTCCAACATGCAATTCTACGATATCACCATGTTCATCTTTGGCATAAAATTTTCCGCTTGTCTCTTTGACTGTTCCGATAATTACCTTCATTTCTCTCTCCTAAAATATAGACAATTTCCTAGTTTGTTAGATTATAGGCAAAAAAAGAAAGTAATGCTATTGTCCCTAGGGACAGTATGGCAAATGTATTAAAAAAAATTATTTTAAAAGGAGTGCGAGACCGAGTCTGTCTTTTACATCAAGCTTATGATAAGTTGCCTGTGCATGGGCTTTGACAGTTCTTGCTGAAATATCAAGTCGCTCTGCTATCTCATTATAGGTAAGTCCCTCTTTTAAAAGGAGTGCGACCTCTTTTTCACGTGGCGTTAATTTTTGTAACATGATTTCATTATTTTTTTCTTCACTCTCCGGAAGTTCTAAAATAAGTTGGGATGTGAGTTCGGGATAAAGCCAAATCATACCCTCACGCAGAGCATCAAGTGCAGAGAGTATAAAGTGCGGTCGCATCAAAGCATTGCCATATCCAAATGCACCAAACTTCAGTACTCTTTTTGCTCTGTTTAGCTCAGGTACTCTATCAAGCACAAGAACACGGTTGTCTCTTTCACGGGATACTTTTAAAAATTTTTCACAATCTCTCTTGCATGATTCATAATCTGTGATGATTATGGAGTTTTCTATATCTTCTAATTGATATAACTCATCAACACTTTTGTATGTCTCATTTTCAAGAGCTTTTTCCCAATGGGCTAAGAGATTAATATCATCACTGTAGAGGATTATTGACATTAATTTATCGCTCCGTGAATGTATACTGTTTTGTTTTTAGTATCGGTTTTAAAATATAGTCAAGCACAGTTTTTTGTCCGGTAATAATATCTACACTTGTTGTCATTCCAGGAATGATTTTGAGTTTTTTCCCATGTCTTCCTATGTAGTTCTTATCTGTTTTGATACGTACTTCATAAAAGACATTCCCCTCTTCATCTTTAATACTGTCAGGAGAGATAAGAACCACTTTTCCTTCAAGTCCACCATAGATAGAGAAATCATAAGCGGTAAATTTTACTATGGCGCGTTGCCCAAGATAGATAAATGCGATATCTTTTGGTTTTATCTTCACTTTTACCAGTAAAGTCTCATCACTTGGAACGATTTCCATGATGTCCTGACCCGGTTTAATTACACCCCCTATTGTATGTACATAAAGTTTTTGTACGATTCCCTTCATCGGAGATTTTACAATGGTACGGGTTACCTGATCTTCCAAAGCCGTTGAAGTCACGCGCAGGCCTCTTAGCTCTGCGACAGCCTCATTGAGTTTTGTTTTTGCTTCACTTTGAAAGTTTAACTTTGTCTCTTTGATATTACTTTTTACCTCTTTGATGGCAGACTTGAGCCTTGGAATAGATTTTTTAGCCGCATCATACTTAGAAGCGATCTCATTGGCCTCACGCTGCAGTTTTAAAAAGTCGATTTTTGAGCGCACCCCTTTTGCCACCATTGGTTTTGTCATACGAACTTCACGTGATATCATTGAGTAAGATGATTCTAAATGGTCACGTTGTGAATATGCTTCTGCCAACTCTTGCTTCTTTTGTGCAAGTTTCTCACGCAGTGCATTGAGTTTTGAATTAAGCTGTTGTTTGTTTGTATTGTAAAGACTTTTTTCATTGTCAATAAATTGTGCCAGTCTCTCTTTGAGGTCAGCAGGAACGATAAAGTCCTGACCGGTAGACTCTGCTTTTAAACGTAGTATCTGTGCCTGCAGAGCATCGGCTTTTATCTCGTTTGAACTATAAGAAGAGATAGATTTTTGATTGTCAATTTTGAGAAGTACCTGTCCTTTTTCAACGGGGTCACCTTCTTGGACAAGAATCTCCTCAACAATCCCACCTTCAAGATTTTGAATCATCTGGTTTTCACCGCTTGGAATGACTTCCCCCTGACCTCTTGCTATCTCATCAATATAGGCAAAATTTGCCCATGTAAGAAACATTATAATTGCTGCAAGCCAAAAATAGAGCACAATACGCAGTCGTGTCGGAGCAACCTCTAAAATGGCAGCACTCAAAGAGTGCATAAACTCATAATCACGTTTTGAGAGGTTCTTTTTTATCTCTTTTTTAGCCATTGGAAGCTCCACTTAGCTGCTTGAGAACCAGCTCTTTTTTATCATCTAGCAGTACTTGGGAATTATGCATGACTATCACTCTATCTACCATATCAAGGAGCGCTAGTTTTTGCGTAATGATCACGAGAGTCTGGTCTCTTAACTCCACTTTTAGTTTGTCCATCAAACACTTCTCTGTGGTTTGATCCATGGCATTTGTTGGTTCGTCCATAATCATAATAGAGCTGTCCTGCATTAGTGCACGTGCCACACCTACACTTTGTCTCTGTCCTCCAGAGAGTCCTGCACCACGCTCACCGATTGGCATATCATAACCCAATGGATGTGTGCGAACAAACTCTTCAACACCACTGACCTGAGCAGCATAGATAATATCTCCCACATCGGGATGCTGCTCTGATGAGACAATATTTTCTTTAATAGTACCTTTAAAAAGATGGATATCCTGCGGTACATAAGAGATAAATTTACGCAGATCTGCCGGGTCAATTTGCGTGATATCGATATCATCGATTAAAATTTTTCCACTTGTTGGCTCATAGAGTTTTAAAATCAATTTTGCAATCGTACTTTTTCCTGAGCCAATACGTCCAATAATGGCCACTTTCTCTCCGGCCTCTATCACGAAACTCACATTGCTAAGAGCTGGTACTTCTGTACCCGGGTAGTTAAAACTAACATCTTTAAACTCTATTTTTCCTTGAAATTTCGGACGTTCTACAAACTCTTTTCCAGCAGGACGTTCCACCTCACGTGAAATGATCTCATTGAGCGTATCATACGCTGTCTTTGCATCAGAATAGTTTGAAATAAGTGCTGCAGCCTGCCCAATCGGTGCTACTGTTCTTGAAGTCAAAATCACAATTGCAATAAGCCCACCCATTGTAAGTTCAAACTCTTTAATAAGATAGACTCCAAAAACAACTACAAAGACAGTATTGAGCTGAATAAAAAGATTTGTCACATTTGGAATAGAAGAGGAAAGCAGACGAGACTTCAGGTTTTTCTCTGCAATCTCACCTGTTGATTCTTCCCACTCCCACTGTTTTTTTCCATTCATACGCATCGTTTTAACCGTCTCGATATTTTGGAGTGTCTCAATCAGTATGCCGTTTTTCTTTGCACTTGCTTCATGCGATGCTTCGATACTCTCTTGTAAAGGTTTTCGAATGATCAATGAGTAGCTTAAAATTAAAAATATTGTAATTATAGGTACTAAAACGAGCAATCCACCAATATAATAGATGACAGCAAGAAAGATAATGGCAAATGGCAGATCTATAACAGCTGTCATCGTTGCTGTTGTAAAAAAAGAACGAACAGCTTCAAAATCTTTGAGGTTATTGGCAAATGAACCAACTGATGGAGGATATTCTGCCATTTTCAGATCAAGAACTTTTTCAAAGATAATAGAGGACATAATGATATCACTCTTTTTACCAGCAAGTTCTAAAAGGTATGCTCGAGTAAACTTTAAAAAGAAGTCTAAGATGTAAACAAGAACAATCCCAATAGTAAAGACCATTAAGGTCTCTTCTGCGTTGTTGGGAATCACCCTGTCATAAACATTCATCGTAAAGAGCGGTGTTGCCAAAACAAACAGATTTATTAAAAAAGATGCGATTAAAACATCACGATAGATTGGAATAGAGAGCTTGAGTGTGCTCCAAAACCAATGTTTTTGTTTGAGTTGCAGTGTACGTGAGCTTTTTTTATCATACTCAAACTCTTTTTTGAGAATATAAGCAAAGCCAAGGTACTCTTTTTCCAAATCATGAACATTTACCCACTGCTCTAGTCCATCACCTTCAGGATAGATAATCTTTGCCTGTGTCTTATCATCATTAAATTTTTCCAATATACAGACATTATCATTACTTAAGAGCAAAATTGCAGGAAGATGCAAAGAGAGCATATCTTCAATAGAGCGTTTGATGAGGGTTGATTTGAGTCCTGCACGGGCTGCCACACGTGAGAAAAGAGATTTTGAACTATCTTTAGAGAAAAGCTTTTGAGAATCATGAATAGGAAGACCTGCTAAGAGAGCCTCTTTACTAAAAGGCTTATGAAAGAGCTTAATAAAAAGGACAAAAGTATCTAAGAGTGTATCTTCATGTACCGTAATCTTATGTTCGTTCATGCTTTTCCTAAACTTTTAGTTGAATAACTTTATCTCAATACGACGATTCGCTTTTCGCCCCTCTTTTGTTCTGTTAGACTCTATCGGATCAAGCTCACCCCGACCTGTTGCTACAATTCTTGACGCATCAATACCCTCCGCAACTAAAGCAGCTTTAACCGCTTGGGCTCTTTTAATGGAGAGTGCCATATTTGTTACTGCTTTACCTATACTATCCGTATGTCCTATAATTTTTACTTTATAGCCTGGATTCTTTTTCAAAAACTCTGCAAATCTTTGCACTTCAGCGTATGAGTTTTTGAGTATTTTATCAGAACCAGTTTTAAAATTTAATTTTAATGTCTGTTTTACTGCACAGCCATGTGGATCTACATTTACGCCGGCAGGTGTGTTTTCACACTTGTCTTTGTAATCAACAACTCCATCATGGTCACTGTCAAGAGGGCAACCATGTGCAT
The DNA here is from genome assembly GCF_039667035.1 of Sulfurimonas sp. NWX79. NCBI lineage: Bacteria > Pseudomonadati > Campylobacterota > Epsilonproteobacteria > Campylobacterales > Sulfurimonadaceae > Sulfurimonas > Sulfurimonas sp. NWX79. The sequence continues at coordinate 35,101 of NZ_JALCZL010000015.1, read as the reverse complement.
CCACACTTACACCTTCTGGTGGTGTATCTGGACATCTATCTTTATAGTCTAAAACCCCGTCATGGTCACTGTCAACCGGACATCCATTTTTATCCACTTTTGAGCCACGAGGAGTTCCTATACATCTGTCATATCTGTCATACACTCCGTCTCTATCACTGTCAATATCTTCAGGTTTGAGTACATAGACACTCAACATTACACGGTCTGAGAGTCTGCCACTCTCTTGTATCTCATCGCTAAAGCCCAGTACTTTACCTCTTTTTGAGTATAAAGAGAGTGTTTTTTCATTTACACCACTCTCTGTAAGTCTGTTTTTCACACTATCAAGATAGAGTTTTGTCTGGTTATCATTACTGCTGTTTATATTACTGTTATATGCTAAATTATTGTCTATTTTACCAACATAATAATCATCTGCACGGTAAATATGCCCAACCAATGTTATTTTTAATTTGTATGATTCATTGAGTTCTTTAATTTTTTCAATAGCAGTTTCTAAGGTTTTTTCAGACTTTTCATCAAGAGTATTCTCTGATGTAAAATGCAGCATTTCAAAACGAATAATCTCTTCAAAGTCATCATCATAGAAATTATCTTCAAGCTCTTGAGAGATAGAAGCATGCAACAGTGTTGTGATAACAAGCATCAAAAAAAGTTGTACTACATTTTTCATCCTGCTATCTCCAATCTTCAAGAGTTAACTCTACTTCAACTCTGCGGTTAATATATCTTCCCTCAGGTGTTTCATTGTCAGCTATAGGTTCTTCCTCACCTCGACCTTCTGTTGTAATTCTATCAGCAGCAATACCAAGCTTGACAAGAGCACGTTTCACTGAGTCAGCTCTTCTTTTTGAAAGTTTTTTATTGAGTACAGTATCACCGCGTGAGCTTGTATGCCCTACGATATGGATTCTATACTGTTTGTTTTTCTTTGCAAACTCTGCAAACTTTTCAATATTTGCATAGGAGTTTTTATCGATAACATCACTATAGTAGGCAAAATTAACACCAAGGTTCAGTGAAATCGCACAACCATCTTCATTGACATTGTATCCAAGCGGTGTATTTGGACATTTATCTTTGTAGTCTTTTACACCATCCATATCAACATCAACTGCACAGCCATCAGACGATACTTTTGCATTTTTAGGTGTATTTGGACACTTGTCTTTTGAGTTGATAATACCGTCACCATCACTGTCACGTGTCATCTTCACACAACCATATGGCATGATATTATTTTCTAAAAGAGAGTTGTCACACAGATCTTCATCATCTGCTATTTTGTCATTATCAACATCATATTTTACAGGCAATGTATCTATGACCTGGTCTGCATCACTGTTGATATAAAGATTTACTCTGGCATCAAACTCTTTTGTATCTCCGATAATGGCTAATGGTAAGAGTCCCATTGCATCAAGTATTCTATACTTAGCAAGTAGATAATCATACTCTGCTTTAATGATTTGCGCACGGGAGTTGATAACATCATTTTGTGCCGTTAAAAGATCAAGCAAAGAGCGACGTCCTAAATCATACTCTTCTTTATAAAGCTCTAAAGTCTTCTCTGCAAAAACTTTATAATCTCGTAAATCTTTGAGTTGCAGAGCTATCATCTCATAAGCATTCCAAGACAAGTCAAGCGCTTCAATGACTTGACGTTTCAAGTCTCGTTTTGTCTCAACTTCTTGGTTTATTTTACTCACATCTTTTTGCACTGTTGCTCTGTCAGCAAAACCTCTAAAAAGATTATAAGAAAGTACAACACGCGCTTTAAATCTGTCATCGGGCTGATCAAAAGCATTTGTCTTTTGCACATCATTAAAGTTTTGTGTCACTTCCAAATCGATTTTTGGATAAAACTCTTTTTGGTGCTGCTTCCAAATTGCCTGTGCACCTTTAATGTTATAACGACTTACCAATAAAGAGGGATTATGATTGATTGCATACTCAGCAGCACGTTCAACAGAGCTTGGCATACTGACATTAAGATCAGGCTTTTGCATCTCTGCGACGTGAGGCATACGACCAAGAACTCTTCTGAAGTTGTACTCTTTGTCTCTTGTGTTATTTTTTTGTACTGTCAGGTTTGAGCGAGCCAAAGAGAGTGCTGATTCGATCTTTTTTACTTCAGAATCCGTTGTAAGACCAGAGTCATAGAGGTCTTTTACCTTCTTGAAAATCTCTTCATTTATCTGCACATTTTCACGAGCAGTTTGCAAAAGCTCATATTCACGCAGTACATTCAAGTAGGCATTAGTCATCTTATAGGCGATATCATTGGCTTTTTCTATGTAGTTATATGCAGCAGCTAATATTCTTGCCTCTTGATACGAGACTTTGTATGTCGTACCAAAACCATCAAAAAGATTTTGCGTTAGCACTAAAGAAGATTCATAATTACCATAACTTTCATCACCTACGGCATGATTCCAACTACTATTAGCACCTTTTAGTAAACCGGCTTTTGTATAACCTAGACTTGCTCTAAAATCTACACTTGGCAGGTACTCTGCATTTGCAATATTTAAATCTTCTCGTGTAGCTCTATAGTTACGTAATCTCTCTTGAACAACAGGGTTAGTATCCATAACTTCAACAACACTCTCTTTAATTGTTAAAGCTGTTAACGTGTGTATGTTTATTAAAGTAAAAAGACCAATAATTATGACTCTTTTAACCACTAAGTTCCCTTTTGCAATTTTAATTTGTATTATATCTTAAATCCTGTGATTTCTTGATTATATTATGTGTTTTATATATAAAAACAAGAGAATCTCATTACATAAACATGGAGTTAACACAAAATTAACACATTTTCGCTATCTTTTATGCAAGTAATGTACCAACTTCTAATCTTCGATCCATGCATCTGTTTTGATAACTCTATTATCGTCAAATATTTTTAATTTATAAGCAGATCTACAACTCCCGGAGCTTATCTCCATAATGGCAATCTGCAGTATCTTTTTACACTTTTTTGGAACATCAAAATGGCCTTTCATTCCCGTTAAAAATTGCGTTAATGGTACTTTTTTATCCATCCCTATAACATTGTCACGACATCCGGTAAGTCCAATATCACTGAGGTATACAGTTCCCTGTACAATCTGAAAATCATCACTGCTGACATGTGTATGTGTCCCAATGATAGCGCTTACCTGTCCTTCAAGAAGCATCATCATTGCCCGTTTTTCGCTTGTGGCCTCTGCATGAAAATCAATAAATATATTTTCTACTCCATCCTCACGCAGACGCTCTACACTCTTCTGTGCACAGCGAAAAACATTATCAGCATATGGCATACTGTAATGTCCCATCAGATTAAGCACAGCAAGCTTCTCACCTGCGACATCATAAACTCTGCAGCCCGTTCCTGCAACTTCCTCAGGATAGTTATGCGGACGCAGTATCTCATGGGTCTCAAAAAGGGGTAAGATATCTTTTTTATCCCAGGAGTGATTGCCGCCTGTCATCACATCAACACCGTAAGCAAAAAGCTCATTACAGTTCTTTGCAGTCAGGCCAAAACCATGTGATGCATTTTCATAGTTTGCTATAACAAAATCTAACTTCTCTTCTTCTCTTAATTTTGCCAAATGCATCTTGAGCATATCTCGCCCAGGACGTCCTACGATATCGCCAATAAAAGCTATTTTCATTATAGTACCTTTGGTTTGTTGTTTCTAAGATAAAAGAGCGTTGCTTTGATGATGTCATCATCATCTTTGCTCTCTGATTTTATCGTCTCTTTTGAGTCATTGAGATAAGTAAAGGTGATATTTTGCCCATAGTTTCCGATGGACTTTATCTTCTTATCAAGTGCTAAGAGTTTAATGACCATTAACTCAAAAAACTGCTTTGTCGGCATATCAAGTTCACCAAAACGGTCAATCACCTCCTCTTCTATCTCATAAATTTCAACTGCCTCTTCACATTGTGAAAGACGACGGTAAATATCTAAACGGAGCCTATCTTCTTGTACCACATCATCAGAGATATATGCCGAAATAGTCAGTTTGATATCTACTTTTATCTTCTGACTCTCTTTTGTATTGCTAAGCTCTTTGATGGCATCCTCAAGCATACGCAGATAGAGCGAATAACCAATATTTTTGATATGTCCGCTCTGTGCATCACCTACCAGGTTCCCACCACCACGAATCTCTAAATCATGATGTGCGAGAACTGAACCTGAACCTAAAAATGAGTTGGACTCCAGTGCCAAAAGGCGTTTTTTCGCTTCATCTGTGAGAGCTTCTTTGTTTTGAACTATAAAATAGGCAAAACCCTCAACATGTCCACGTCCAACACGTCCACGCAACTGATGCAAATCTGCTATACCAAATCTATCCGCACCGTCAACAATGATAGTGTTAACCTTTGGCATGTGAATTCCACTCTCGATGATAGATGTTGCAATCATCATATCATACTCACCCGCTTCAAACTTTAAAAGCTCTTTTTCTGTTTCGACCGCTGAGATTTTAGAGTGTAACATCAAAATTCTCAAATCTGGAAGTAGTGCTTTTAACTCACCCATTTTAATAGGCATATGGTCAATTGAGTTATGTACATAAAAAACCTGTCCGCCACGACGAAGCTCACGCAGGATGACCTCTTTGATGAGTTTTTCATCATACTCTTTTACAAAAGTACGCACTCCTTGACGCTCACTCGGTGGTGTTAAGAGCTGACTCATGGTTTTAATGGAGCTGAGTGCCTGATTGAGACTTCTTGGAATCGGCGTTGCTGACATTGAAAGCAGATGCACATTATGATAGAGCTCTTTTATCTTCTCTTTTTGTTTCACACCAAATTTGTGTTCCTCATCAATGATAACAACACCCAGTTTTTTAAACTCCAGACCAAAAAGAGTATGCGTACCAACTACACAATCTATCTCTCCACTAGCCAAACCTTTGATGATGGCATTTTTTTCTTTCGTGCTTACAAATCTGTCAAGTTTTGCATAACGAATCCCCAGCTCACAAAAACGCTCATCCAGACTCCTAAAATGCTGTGCTGAAAGGAGTGTCGTCGGTACGATAAAGGCTGACTGATATCCTGATTTATAAGCGGCATAAATAGTATTAAGTGCGATTTCTGTCTTTCCAAAACCAACATCACCACTGAGCAGTCTATCCATAATATGCCCGGAGCTCATCTGCGTGAGGATTTCATTGACTGCCTGTGTCTGGTCCTCTGTATATTCAAACCCTGAGAGTGCCTGAAACTCTTGAAGTTCTTTTTTCGCAAGTGTAATTTTTGGAGCTTTTATTAAAGCCCTTACTGCGGCAGTGTTTACAATCTGTCCGGCAATCTCTAAAAGGCGTTTACGTACTTTGGCTTTGAGCTTTCCAAAGCTTCCTTTGCCAAGTCTGTCAAGCACAGGCACACTTCCACCACCTGCAATGTAACGGTCAATATAGTCAAGATTTTCAACCGGCAGTAAAATCTTATCATCACCAATATACTTGATCACGATAAAATCTTTTACCCCGCCTAAGATCTCTGCCTGTTCAATCTTTTCAAAAATTCCAACACCATAATCTTCATGAACGACATAATCGCCTGCCTTTAAATCATCAAGCAGGATTGAACTTTTTCTTCTACGTCGCTTCTTTTGAGGCTTGTTGAGCGATATAACAACCTCATCATCGGTAATAATATTTAAGATATAAGGCGCTTCCACAACTTCGATGTTTGTTGTATCATAAATCCCAGCTTGTTTTATGGTCGCTTTGTTTGCAGCGATAAGTATGATTTTTTTCTCTTGATGGACTTTGATAAGCTGCGTTGCATTAGCAACTACGAGCTCTTTTACCCTCTCATCTTCACTCAATACTGCAAGATTAAATACCTCACGTGAGATTATTGGGTTATTAATGGCATAGGCATCAATAAGAGCATCATCCATCTTGCATGAGAAGATCGCTTTCTTATCTGCTAAAAAGTTCTCTGCCATCTCTTCAAGATGCCAAAAACCAAGTGATGCGATATCACGAGAAAGTGCATCAAATTCACTCTTTTGTATCCGTTCATTGAGCCTTGCATATTCTGTTTCATTCAAAGCAAAAAATGCACTTGTAATCTCTATGGAGTCCAGTTCATCACCCACTGTCCGCTGCGAGTCAAGATCAAACGCTTTTATCTGCTCTATCTCTGTATCAAAAAGAGAGATTCTGACAGGATTTTGACTTGATGGAACAAAGATATCTATGATATCTCCACGGTGTGATATCTCTCCAGCAACCTGAACCATATCTACAAAAGTATAACCCCAAAAGAGCATCTTCTCTTTAAAGCTTTGCAGATCTATCTCACTGCCAAATTCCAAATTCATCGAGTCTAAAAACTCTTTTTTAGGAAGAGGGAAAAGGAATGTTTTCAGTGGTGAAATTATCAATGGCTTTTTTTGGGCTTCATGATAATTTCGCAAAGCAGCTAAAAGCTCATGCAACTCTTCTTTATAAGAGCGTAGATCATCCCCAAGGGATGGACGAAAATCCACAAAGGTGATAATATCTTTGTTAAAAAATTTTGCTACATTTTCTAACTTGTGAACCTCTTTACTATCCTCGCATATAAGGATGTCAAACTCTTCATGAGAGTTTTTAAAATAGTTATAAAGTGCGGCTTGAGACATTCAGTTCCTGTATTATGCTTTTTTTACTGCAGCAGTTTTATCTATAACGGCATGATTGGAGCTGTTCTTGACAATAGAATTCCCTTCAAAAATACCTTTTGACTCTATAACTAGCTCAATTGAAGTAATCTCACCATTGACATGACCAGCTGCTTTTATCTCTACTCTGTCAGCTTCGACACTCCCTTCAACATAGCCCTGAACAACAAGTCTATTTGTTACGATATTACCTTTAACACGCCCGTTTTTTCCCACATTGACCTCTTTGGAAGAGTTGATACTGCCGTCGAGTTCACCATCGATATATAAGTTACAAGAGAGCTCTACTTCCCCAGTGATTTTTGCACCTGCTGTGATGATTGCTGTGTTTGAATCTGTGGGGTTACTTTTAGTCGCGACGTCGCTGTTATTAAAGATTGCCATGGTACTTTTTTCTCCTTTTGGAATATTTCATTATAATTTTGCTGTGTCCATTTTATAAAATAGAACGGATTAAGTGCTCTATGAATAAAACGTACTTCATAATGCAGATGTGGGCCATTACTCAGACCTGAATTTCCACTGTATGCTATGAGGTCACCCTTCTTTACAAATTGACCAGATTTTACCACAACTTTGTTTAAATGCCCGTAGTACGACTTAAAGCCATACATATGCTCCAATATAACAAGTTTTCCAAATCCACTGCGCTTATGGTATCCTGACCACTCCACAATGCCATCGGCTGTAGCATAAACTGGAGTATTGAATTTTGCTTTCATGTCTGAGCCACGGTGAAACTCACGTTTTAGTAATGTTGGATGAACTCTATACCCAAACTTACTTGTAATTCCATGATACTCAATTGGTGAGCCACTTGGGATGAGTTGCAGAAGTGTTGCTCTTTGGGAAGAGCTGAGTTTGGCAATGCTTACCCGCTCACGCAAAGACTCATCCCCGATAGGTTTGAGACCTATGAGTGTCTCAATCTCTGCAAGTGAATCAGAGAGCTCATTCAACTCTTGTTTCTTGACAAGCAGTGAGTAACGTGTTGCTTTCATTGTCTCTTCAAGCAGTTCATTTTGCTCTTTGAGGTTTTCATAAGCATGCTCTATTGCATCTTTTTTATGCTGCATTGTATCGACACTGTAATCGAGGTACAAGATTGTCGCAACTGCAATAAGTCCCAGTGTTAAAAGAAAAAGCCCCGCATACAAAAAAGCTTTTTTGACAAACTTATGCAGATTAAACTGTTTGACACCATTATCATCATGAATAGTAATAGTAAAATGTTTATCCACGATACACCTTCAAAAATGCCTCCACTACACTAAAAGAACCAAATACCAAATAGTGCTCTTTTTTATCTATCTTCTTAAACTGACTATATTCTATACCTAATTTTTCAAGAGTCTCTTGTAAAAAGGTACTTTCAGCAACGCGAGCATTATAAACATCAATCAACTCTACTCTTGAAATTATGGGTTTTAAAATCGATAATATCTCTTTGTAATTTTTATCTTTGTAGCTATTATAGACTAAAATATATTTTTTATCTTTTAAACTCTCTAAAATTGATTTCGCTGCAAGTACGTTATGACCTACATCGACTAAAATATTTTTCTCTAAAACACTCAGTCTTCCAAATAACCTTGCATTATAAAAATTTTCTGCCGAGTAGTTAATTTCCAAATAGTTCAAGGCTGCTATTGCAAGAGAGAGATTTTGCACCAGATATGGCACCAGTCCCTCATGCTTTGTTATGTTCTCAATCTTTCTATGATCTTCATGCCCAAGCAGTTCTTCATACGAATATGTAGTGATATTATTATGCTCTTGTATCATCTGCAAACTTTTATATACTTCTTCATATTTCTGTTTTGCAAGAATTGCACTGCTTTGAATAGCAGAGAGTTTTGTTTGTGCAATATCACTGATATTTTCTCCTAAAAATGCCTCATGATCTCTGTCTATAGGAGTAACAAGTGTAAGTATGTTTTCAAAAACGGCCGTGGCATCATGCTCACCTCCAAGACCGGCTTCTAAAATAATAAAATCACTCCTTTTACTAAAAAAGAGCATTGCAAGGAGTGTTGTATATTCAAAGTAGCTTAATGCCTCCGCTTCATCCTGCGTGAGGATAGATAAAAGTTCTTGATGAACAGTTTCTAAAATGTCCATAGAAACATTGTGACCATTAAACCAGATACGTTCATTAAATTCTACAATATGCGGGGAGGTGTAGTGTCCAGTGTTATATCCCAGTTTATACAGTGCTGTTGCTAGGAATCTCCCTGTAGTTCCTTTACCGTTTGTACCGATGATATGAATAACTTTTGGAAGCTGAAACTTCTCTTTTATACGTGCATATACACGTGGCATACGTGTGTAATCTATCTCATCATAGAAAAGAGGTTTTGCATCAAGAAACGCTGATAACACTACTTTTTATACTCTACTCTGTTACGTCCGTTTTTCTTGGCAATATAGAGATATTCATCTGCAGAATTGATTGTTGCCTGCAGGGAGACGTGTTTTGCTCGCTCACTCACCCCTGCACTTGATGTAATTGAAAGACGTTGTTTTTTATACATAAAACGGGCTTTTTCTACATGTTTTAGAACTTTAGTAGCAAAAGTAACTCCACCTTGCATATCTGTATCACTAAGGAGTGCCAGAAATTCCTCTCCACCAAAACGCCCGACAATATCAACACTGCGTGCCTCTTTTTTGAGTATTTTAGCAAAAGCTGCCAAAACCGCATCTCCCGCTTCATGTCCAAAAGTATCATTTACATCTTTAAAGTGGTCTAGATCAAACATAACAATAGCATAGTTACGGTTATACCGCTGATACTCGGCCTCTTTTAACTCTAAAAACTCATCAAGTGCCCGTTTATTGTAAAGCTTTGTCAAGAAGTCCTCTTTAGACTCTTTTTTTGCCTCTTCAAGCTCAGCTTCGAGTTTTTTTACTCTTTTACTAAGTGCTTCTACATCTTCGTTGTGTCCTTTTAAATTTTTGCTCAGCAATTGTGTATTTTCTTCCAAAGCAACAGCTATAGTAAAGAGCTTTTTATGTGCAATTTTAAAATTACTACTTGATTCTACTGTGTACAATTCCAACTCTTTTTTAATAGCCTGAATCTCCGCATTTGAGTTATCAGAACTTTCAATCATATCTATCAGACGAAGAGAGAGCTTGTCAAGAACACCATCAATGGATTCAACCATCTCTTTAACACTCCCTTTATCTAAAGCAATACGCAGTGATATGGCTGATTTTATCTCTTTTTCTATATTGTCATCATCTAATATTGCAGGATTCTTTGTGATCTTTTCACTTACATTTGCTATTGTATCATTGACACTTGAAGCGATAGAAGGAACAAATGATGCGACTAAGAGCTTGGATATTCTTTGCAGATTTATTGTTTCATTTTCTGAACTCTCTGCTGCCTTAAAAACCTGCAGGTTCTCTATCGTTTTTTGCAAGTCACTGCTGTCAACATCTCCGAAACTCTTTAGTTTTTGTAAAAAAGTATCATCGTAAGTTGTGAGAAAATTGACCCAGCGTTGACGAAAATTATCCAACTGTTCAGGAGTGGGAGCATTCTCAAGCAGATCAATACTATTTTTTGCCAACTCTGCAGCCTCTTTATTATGCAGTACTGTTATAACCTGCAAAGCACGTTTACACAAGATTGTTTGTGCCTCCAAGGTATCAGAGCATTGTGTAGGATTGGTACGATTGAGTTTAGAGATAAGAAAACGGACAAATTCACTCATTGTCTTGATGCGGTAGTTTTTCAAATCTTTTTGAAAATCTTTTGAGAGCATGTTTTTAAATTTTTCTACATGATTACAATCTTCTACACTCATTTTGGCATGCTCGACCTCTTTACAAAAAGCCTCTGCATAAAAGTCGGGAGTTAAAAGTCTCCCCTCTGCTTTGAGTCGTTTTACTGCATTGTTTATAATCGTCTGTATTGTCATTACTCTCTCCTAGGGTTGTCTTGAGCCTTCAGCTGAAACCTGTGCTATAAAAGCTGCAATCGCTTTTTGTGTACTGTATTTAATAGCATCAAATCTCTCTTGATCTGTAATCACTGCATTTGGAGCAATAGCGAAATCATAAGTGCCTACGGCATTATAGTTCTTTTTCACATCTTTTGTCTCTCGCGTGATATGCATTGTAATTGTAGCACGATAAGCGATAACAAAACCATCTGCATTATATTGAATCGGTGTATATCTTGGCTCAGAGATACTAAAACTCAAATCTGTATCAGCATATCTCTTTTCAACCAAAGAGGCACGAAAAACCTCAATAATAGCCTTGTCTACAGCATCTTTGATAAGAACTGTATTTTCGGGGTCTTGCGCAGAGATTACAACATTTGTACTAATTTTTTCTCCGACAACTACTCTAGAATATTTTGAGCTCGGTTTATAACCACATCCGCTAAACTCTAACAATAAAAAAGAAAAAAGAAAAAGCGGAAGCAAAGATTTCATGATTTAACCTTTAATTACCAGGTTGACAAGTTTTTTAGGAACAACAATCTCTTTGACTATCTCTTTATCCTCAAGCCACTTGGAAACTTCAGCTTTTGCGGCTTCTATGATATCCTCTTTTGAAGCATCGTGTGCAACTTCAATCTCTCCACGTTTTTTCCCGTTAACAGAAACACCTAAAGAGATACTCTCTTCTACAAAAACTTCTTCAATAATCTCCTGTTTTGTAAAGTTTTTGAGATTAAAATATTTTTCACTTATCTCTGAGGCTGTATGTGGAATGACAGGCTCCATTATAGAAGTCAAAATCCAATACGCTTCACTCCATACATCAACATTGCTTTGCGCATTGAGTGCATTCATCGCTTCCATAACACCTGCTATCATCGTATTAAATGTATAACGCTCGTTATAAACTTCTTCGGCACGTTTTAAGGCTTCATAAACTTTTTTACGAGCAAATTTTTCCTCTTTTCTTAGACTTGCATGTTCAATTTCAGGTTTTTGCTCACATGCAACTACATTAGCGCTTCTCTCATAAAAACGTTTGATAAATCGAAATGCACCCTCAACAGCACTGTCATTCCACTCTAACTCTTGTGTTGGCGGTGCAGCAAAAAGAATAAAAAGACGGGCAGTATCTGCACCATACTTTTCAATGATAGCATCAGGATCAACGGTATTGCCTTTTGATTTAGACATTTTAGCACCATCTTTTAGCACCATTCCCTGCGTGAGCAGTCTATCAAATGGTTCATCAAAATCAAGGTATCCCAAATCACGGAAGACTTTTGTAAAGAAACGTGCATAAAGTAGATGAAGTACCGCATGCTCAATTCCACCGATGTAGTGATCAACACCCATCCAGTACTTAATCTGTTCAGCAGAAAACGCCTCTTTTTCCCAGTTCTGCGGTGATGCACAAAAACGTAAGAAGTACCAGCTAGATTCAACAAATGTATCCATAGTATCTGTCTCACGAGTCGCATCTTTGCCACACTCAGGACATTTACAGTGTTTCCATGTTGGATGTTTTTCAAGTGGATTACCCTCACCTGTAATCTCAATATCTTCAGGAAGTGCGATAGGGAGGTTCTCTTTTTTCTCCATCACAAGACCACACGAGTCACAGTGAACAAAAGGAATCGGTGCACCCCAGTAACGCTGACGGCTCACACCCCAATCTTTGAGTTTATAGTTTGTTGTCTTCTTCCCTAGATTTTTTGCTTCAAACATCTCGATGATTTTAGCTTGTGCCTCTTTAGAATTCATGCCCTCAAACTCATCAGAGTTTATAAGCTTTCCAACTTCCGTAAATGCTGATTTGCTAAAGTCATGCTCACCCTCATACGGCTCAATTACCGGATTGATTGGAAGGTCATATTTTTTAGCAAAATCATAGTCTCTCTCATCATGAGCAGGTACTGCCATAACAGCCCCGCTACCATAATCCATCAACACAAAATTTGCTATCCACACAGGAACAGTTTTACCCGTAAGCGGATGTACAACATTCAGCCCCAACGCCAAACCTGATTTCTCTTTTTGTCTATCAATTGAAGAGGCATTTTTCATCGTATTGATTGCTGCTACTGTAGTCTCATCAAGTAAGCCATTATCGATCATATACGTAACGATTTCATGCTCAGGGGCTAAAGCTGTATAGCTTACACCATAGATAGTATCCGGACGTGTTGTAAAGACATCAAAGCTCTCAAACTTGCTATCAAGTTTTGCTTTGCTTGCTTCATCAAAGTAGAGGTCAAATGCCAAACCATTTGATTTACCTATCCAGTTCTCCTGCATTGTAAGAACTTGCTTCGGCCAGCCATATTCTAACTTTTTGAGGTCTTCTAAAAGCTCATCAGCATACTTCGTAATTTTAAAGTAGTACTGATTCATATCTTTTTTCACTATCGGAGTATCACAGCGCCAACAGCATCCGTCAATCACCTGTTCATTTGCAAGAACAGTCTGGTCATGCGGACACCAGTTAAGCATCCCTTTTTCACGGTATAAAAGCCCTGCATTGTACATATCTATAATAAAGCCCTGCTCAAATTTCGTATAGAGCTCATCCGAAGTTGCTAGTTCACGTTTGCGTGAAAATGAAAAACCAAGCGAATAGAACTCGTTTTTCATATAGTCTATATTGTCATAAGTCCAAGATTTTGGATGACTTCCGTTTTTGATAGCTGCATTTTCCGCAGGCATACCGAAACTGTCAAATCCGATTGGATGCAGAACATTTTTGCCCTGCTGTCTGTGATATCTTGCAAAAGCATCAGAGATTGAGTAGTTTCTCACATGTCCCATATGTAATCTTCCACTCGGAAATGGAAACATCGAAAGGATATACTTCTTCTCTTGTGTGAAATCTTCACTCGGCTCAAAACTCTCGTTTTTTTTCCAATACTCTTGCCATTTTTTTTCTATATTTTTTGCACTATATTCCAAGGTCATTATTCCTATTTATTTAAATCTTTTAATACTCTTCGTGTGTTTTTGAACTCTCAATGTAGACAAGTCCCATTGAAAACAGATTTGCAATGAGAGCCCCAATCGAGAGCGCAATTGCCCACGAGTCATCATGAACTATCACTAAAAACACAAATGCAGGAATAAGGTGTAAGTCTGCTACAAGTGATGAAGCCAAAAGCTCCGCTGAAAGCAGATTTCTTACCCCGATCTTTAAAATTGTCGAGATTAGATTCACACTTGCTGCCATAAACAACGAAATCGCTGTATTTTCATATAAAAAACCTGCTATTGATGTTAAACTCATCAATGAAAAAAATACGTAAACTACTTTACCCCAATCCATTACATTACTCCTGATTCAAATTGTGCTCTCATTCTCTCTTTTTCAGCTTCACGTTTTGCTTTTTGGGCCAGTTTTGTGTGATATTTTTTCACATCAAAACCAAAAAGCATCAATATTGGAGAAGCAACAAAGATTGATGAATATGTACCAACAATTATACCCACAAGAAGCGTAAATGCAAAAGCATGAATAATCTCACCACCAAACATAAAGAGTGTAAATACCACAAAGAATGTTGTCAATGAAGTCAGTGTCGTACGCGCCAATGTTCTCGTAATGGACTCATTGATAATCTCAGCCAAATTCACATTTTTGGACTTCACTATACCCTCACGGATACGGTCAAATACAATGATGGTATCGTTAAGTGAATACCCAAGCAGTGTGAGTATCGCAGCAAGGACATCAAGGTTCACATCAATTTTAAAGAGTGCCACGGCACCCATTGCAATCGAGACATCATGAATCAGTGCTACGATTGATGCAATCGCAAAACGCCACTCAAATCGAAATGCCACATAGATTAAAATTGCAGCAACAGAGAGAAAAAGTGCCATAAGCCCTTTCTCTTTTAACTCATTTCCAACTTTTGGACCAACAATGTCCACACGACGAATCTCAAAATTTCCTGTCCCTTTAAGAGCTTCACGTGTTACATCACCGATATCCTGTGTTACATTGCCTGTCGTTGTCTTCATACGGATAACAACCTCATCAGGCGAACCAAATTCCGTGATAGATGCATTATCAAAAAGTTTGTTGCCTTTTAACTGCTCACGCATCTCTTTGATTGGTGCTTCTGTATCATACTTTACCTGAACGATTGTTCCACCGGCAAAGTCAATACCGTAATTGAGACCTTTTGTCGCCAGAATTGCATACGAAGCAAGAATCAGGATAATAGAAATTGCCATAGCAATTTTTGATTTACCCATAAAATCTAGTGGGTGTTTATATTTAAAAAACTCCATAATTATCCTTTAATCCCAAACCAAAAACGGTAGTTTTTACTTTTGTTCATTTTAGACTCAAGCATCTGGTAGATTCCATGTGTACCTAAAATAGCTGTGAGCATTGAAGCTAAAATACCAATACTCATCGTAATTGCAAAACCTTTAATAGCACCTGTACCATACACATAAAGGACAATTGACGCAATTAACGTCGTAATATTTGCATCTAAAATAGCACGCATCGCATTTGCATATCCATCTTCGATAGCTTTATGCATCGATTTGCCTTCATAGATAAGCTCACGGATCCTCTCAGTGATAATTACATTGGCATCAACTGCCATACCGACAGTTAATACAATACCAGCCATACCAGGAAGTGTCAGTGTCGCACCAAAAAGACTCATTACCGCTAAAAGAATAAAAAGATTGGCAATAAGCGCAATATTTGCAATAATACCAGCCATACGATAGTAAATAATCATAAAGACAATTACTAAAACAAAACCACCGATTAGTGCTACCATAGAAGCCTTAATACTATCCGCTCCCAAGCTTGGTCCAACGGAGCGTTTCTCCATCAAATAAATCGGTGCAAGAAGTGCTCCTGAGCGAAGTGCAATCGCTAAATCTTTTGCTTCTAAAACTGTATAGTTCCCAGAGATCTGTCCAGCACCACCACCAATACGCTCGTTAATATTTGGAGCTGAAAAAACCTTCCCGTCTAAAACAATCGCAAGACGTTTACCGACATTTGCTCCGGTAAAGTCACCAAATATCTCTGCACCTTCGGCATTGAGTTTAAAGTTAATGACCGGACGGTTATTTTGGTCAAAGCCGACATTTGCATTGGTAAGCATACTGCCGTCTAAGATAGGAATCTCATGAACAAGATATTTGATTTTAGGATTTTTTGCATCCGGTAAAATCACATCACCATACGATGCGGCATCTGCATCACTCATATTATAAACACGAGCATTTCTATCTTCATCAACAGCCATAAGCTCTAATTTTGCAGCACGGCTGATAAGCTCACGTGCACGCTGCTCTTCTTCGGGAGTCTTGATACCTGCAAGTTCTACAAGGATCTTCTCCTCTCCTTGACGTGCAACGATTGGCTCTGAAAGTCCAAATTGGTCAAGTCTGTTTCTGATTGTCTCGATTGCCTGCGTGATTGCCAGTTTTTTGATTTTCTCAATCTCTTGCGGTGTAAATGAAACAGTGATCACACTGTCGTTTGTTGCAACTTTTGCACCCTCGATTTTAGATAAAAACTCATCAAATGATTTTATCTCATCACTGTCAAGCACTTCAACACGTACACTGTTTTCATCAAATGTCAGTCCATCTATCAAGATGTCATTTCTATCTGCAAAGTGCTTGACACTCGCAGCGATGGACTTGATACGGGATTTTAACGCTTCATCGGTTTTTACGCCCAAAAGCATATGCAGACCACCTTGAAGGTCAAGGCCTAAAGTTATTTTTTTTCCACCTTGCGTCTGCAGAAGTGATGGGACAGAAAAAACTACCCCAAATACAATTGCTAATGCAAAGATGACTATTCTGTAATTAAGCTTCATCCTCATACTTCTTTGCAATGGAGTCTTTTAAAATTTTTACGATTGTATCATCGTTCATTTTTACAGTAAAAAAGTTCTCTTCAACCTTATGAACAACAACGATAAAACCACCATTTGTAACTACTTTATCACCTTTTTTCAAAGACTCCACCATCTCTTTTTTGGCTTTAGCCTCTTTTTGCTGTGGACGAATAATTACAAAATACATAATTGCAATTAAAAATATAAACGGTAACAGTTGAGAAATAATTTCCATGACTGGCATATCCTTTAGTTAAAATTGTAGGGATTATACAAAACTTATACTAACATACTTATAAATTGTGTACAATTTCATCATGAATAAATTAATAAAAGAGATTTTACTAGGAATTTTCACAGCATTTTTACTCGGTGCATTTATCTATTTAGAACATTTTGGACTGAGTTATAAAATCATCAATACAGCTCTTGGTTTGGCTGCCTTTGCAATGCTTTTATATCTACCCAAAAAATCTATTCTTGTTTTTGGTTTTTTTACTGGTCTGCTTTGGTTTTACTGGATAGGCTACAGTTTTAAGTATCAGGGTATCAGCTATATGGAACCCATCATTACTGTTGCTTTTGGTTTTATCTATCTGCTTTTTTTTCTACCGCTCTATTTTACAAACAATGCTCTTATCAGAGCTTTTTTACTCTTTGGACTTAGCTTTTTTGAGCCCTTAGACTGGAACTGGATGCAGTTAGAGCTCCCTTTTGTTAACAGCTATATCGGTATCTATAAATACCAGTTTGCTGCAGTGCTTTTAGCACTTTCATTACCCTCGCTTATGCCAAAGAAGTATAAATATCTACCTCTTGTTTTACTCATTGCAGCACTCAATTATGGATACCCTCCACAATATGATGCACCTCTTAAGATAAAACTTATCCAAACAGAGATAAAGCAAGAGGACAAATGGCAAAGAGAAAACCTTTATCCAACAGTTTATGCAATGTTTCAAGAGATACAAAAAGCAATCAAGGAAGGCTATGATGTTATAATCTTACCTGAGTCGGTGTTCCCTCTTTTTATGAACAAAACACCAAAACTCATAGAGAACTTAGAAAAATTTTCTCAAAAAATCACGATTGTTGCAGGTTCACTTTTAAAAGAAAACAGGAAAAATTACAATGTGACCTATATGTTTCAAAACGGCTCTTATAAAATTGCAAAAAAACTGGTTCTAGTCCCTTTCGGCGAATATATTCCCCTGCCAAAGTTTGCACAAAAATTTATTAATGATACTTTTTTCAATGGTGCAAGTGATTTTGTAACAGCAACAAAGCCGACAGATTTTCTCATCAAAGGCGTAAAATTTCGAAATGCTATCTGCTATGAAGCGACCTGTCAAGAGATCTATGAAGGTGATGTGAAATATCTTATAGCAATCAGTAATAATGCATGGTTTGCTCCGTCAATAGAGCCAACGCTGCAAAAACTTCTTTTAGAGTATTGTGCCCGTAAAAATGGTGTTACAATTTATCATTCAGCCAATTATAAAGGTACAGGGGTCATTAAATAATCTTACTATAATCTACATTAGATATAATAAGGAAAAATACAGAGGATTACGATTAATATGTTAAATTTAAAAAATCCAAATCTTTATAATAACCGTGAAATATCTTGGCTACAGTTCAATACAAGAGTTTTAAAACAAGCGCAAGATGACTCACTTCCTCTGCTAGAACGCCTTAAATTCCTTGCAATTTATGGAACAAATCTTGATGAATTCTATATGATCCGTGTTGCAGGGCTTAAAAAGCTTTTTGCCGCAGGTATCATTGTCTCAGGACCAGACAAACTCACGCCACTGCAACAGTTGCATGAGATTCGCTCTTATTTACATCAAGAGCAACAGGTAGTAGAGCATTGCCGTAGTGAGATTCTCAAAAAGCTTGAACCTGAAGGTATCAGTGTAAAGATATATGAAGAACTCAATAATCAAGAAAAGCATAAAGTAAATCAGTACTTCAATGAAAATATTTATCCTGTTATTATCCCTATTGCCGTAGATGCGACACACCCTTTCCCACACCTGAACAATCTTAGTTTTGGGCTTATAGTAAAACTGCGTGACAATGACAATGAAAATATTGAGCGTTTTGGTATTATCCGTGTTCCACGTGTACTGAATCGTTTTGTAGAACTTGAAGGCGGTGTTTATGTTCCTATTGAGAGTGTTGTAGAGAAGCATGTCGATGAACTCTTTCCAGGCTACAGTCTTATTAAGTATGCACCATTTCGCGTAACAAGAAATGCGGACATTGCCATCGAAGAGGAAGAAGCCGACGACTTTATGGAGATACTTGAAGAGGGACTCAAACTTCGCCGTAAAGGAGAGATGGTCCGTCTAGAAGTGGGTTCCAACGCCGATGCGGAGATTATCAATTTTATCAACAAACATACCAATGTCTATAAGGATGATATCTATACTTTCCATACATTCTTAAATCTTGCATCGCTGTGGCAGATAGTCTCCAACCGAGATTTTGCACATCTTCTACTGCCACCATTCAAGCCAAAACTTCTACCACCATTTGATACGAGTGAAGATATCTTTGCAACTTTAGAGAAGCAAGATATCTTAATGTACCACCCGTATGAGAGCTTTGAACCGGTTGTCAAACTCATTCAAACAGCAGCAAAAGACCCCGATGTCGTATCTATCAAGATGACACTCTATCGTTCCGGGACAAACTCTCCAATCGTTAAAGCCCTCATGGATGCAAGTGAGAGTGGTAAACAGGTAACTGTTATGGTTGAACTAAAAGCCCGTTTTGATGAAGAGAACAACCTTATCTGGGCAAAAGCGCTGGAGAAATCAGGTGCACATGTTATTTACGGTATCAAAGGCTTTAAGGTCCATGCAAAAGCAGCTCTGGTCACGCGTAGAAAAAATGGTAAACTCAAACAGTACGCGCACTTAGGCACAGGAAACTATAACCCTAGTACGGCAAAAATATACACAGATATGAGTTATATGACAAGTAAAGATGTTGTCACAAACGACCTAACCCGTTTTTTCCACTTTTTAACAGGCTTTAGTAAAAAAGGAAAGCTCAACGAGCTCTATATGGCACCCTCACAGATAAAACCAAAACTCCTTTCACTCATTCATAATGAAACACGTCAGGGTAGTAATGGGCATATCATTGCAAAAGTGAACTCTTTGGTTGATGAAGATGTTATCCGTGCACTCTATAAGGCAAGTCAGGCAGGTGTAAAAGTAGAACTTATTGTTCGAGGTATCTGTTGTTTGAAACCGGGTATCGAAGGCGTGAGTGAGAACGTCAGAGTTATCTCCATTCTAGGAAAATATCTTGAACATGCCCGTGCATTTTATTTTAAAAATGATGCCGCACAGGTATACATCTCAAGTGCAGATTGGATGCCAAGAAACTTAGTGCGAAGAATAGAACTTTTAACAGCTGTTAAAGATGAGTCAGCACAACGAAAAATCATTCAAATCCTTAAACTTCAATGCTCAGACAATGTACTTGCACATGAGCTCAAAAATGACGGGACATATACAAAACTCAAAGCTGATGGAGACAAAGCAATTAACAACCATAAACTGTTAGAAGATTATGTTAACAAAATCGCAAAAGCAACGAAAAAAGAGACTTCAACCTATGTTCAGCAACTCGTAAATCGTCTCTTTATAGAAAGCTAGGAGGACGTATGCTTCATAAATTTAAAGATATAACTCCACGTGTAAAAGAAGGAACATGGATAGCACCATCTGCTGATGTTATCGGAGAAGTAACCGTAGGTAAAGATTGTTCCATCTGGTTTGGCTGTGTTGTGCGTGGAGATGTTCACTATATAAGCATTGGAGATAGAACAAATATTCAAGACCTCTCAATGATTCATGTCACACACTATAAAAACGGTGACAAATCGACCGGAAATCCTACTATCATAGGTAATGATGTAACTGTTGGTCATCGAGTAATGTTGCATGGATGCACGATAGAAGATGCCTGTTTGATTGGTATGAGCGCAACGATTTTAGATGGTGCAGTTATCGGCAAAGAGAGCATTGTAGGTGCAGGTGCACTTGTAACGAAAAACAAAGTGTTTCCACCACGAAGTTTAATAGTCGGTAGTCCTGCTAAAGTAGTACGAGAGTTAAATGATGAAGAGGTAGCAGAGCTTTATGCTTCTGCTAAAAGATATGTGGAATTTAAAAAGGATTATGAAGCATAGATTATAAAAATCTATGTTCTGTAATCTGCATTGATCTCCACATATTTATAACCTAAATCACATCCATAGGCTTCAAAACTACCATCTGCGATACCTAAATCACAAGAAATCGTAAAAGCATCTTTTTTCATAACTGCAGCTGCCTTTGCTTCCATAGCTGCATCAAAAAAGAGCTCACCTTTTTTATAGACACATACATCATCAAATGAGATGCTTAAACTCTCTTCACAAGCTTCTGCCCCACTAGCTCCTACTGTTGAAGCGATACGCCCCCAGTTAGGGTCTTCGCCGTAAAGAGCTGTCTTTACAAGCAGAGAGTTAGAGAGTGCTTTTGCAACAATCTCTGCTTCTTGATCATCTTTTGCCCCTGTCACATTGTAAGTTACAAGTTTAGTAGCACCCTCACCATCACGCACCATCTCACGTGCTAAGAATTTCATAATATTGTGTAGTGCCTCTTCAAAAGCTTTGGCATGATATGTATCAGACTTACCGTTACTCAGAAGCATTACCGTATCATTTGTAGAGGTATCACCGTCAACACTTGCTGCATTAAATGTAGTCACTGTAACTTTGTCTAAAATTGCCTGCATCTCCGTACTTGAGACCTTTGCATCTGTAGTAATAAAGCAGAGCATAGTAGCCATAGCAGGGTTGATCATCCCCGCACCTTTTGCCATAGCACCTATGTGAAAACTGCTTCCATCTTCAAGTTCCACCCTGTAGGCTTTTTCTTTTGAGAAGCTGTCCGTTGTCATTATTGCCTGTGCCGCTGCGTGAGGCTCACATTTACTGAGATCAAAAAGTTTAGCCCCATTGATGATCTTTTCTTTTGGCAGACGTACACCGATAACTCCCGTTGAACTCATTATAGGATTGTTCACGCAAGATGGCAGTGTTGCAAGGATATCATCAATATCACTCACCCCTGCTTCACCTGTCATCGCATTGGCATTTTTAGAGTTAATCAGTACAAAGTTTGTCTGAAACTCCCCTTTTGCTTTAAAATGTTTAATCGGAGCTGCCGCCATTTTGTTTGTCGTAAAAACTGATGCAATTTCACACAGAGTTTCAGAATAGACAAATGCCATATCTTTTGCACCATTAGGTTTGAGTCCGGCACTTATACCATCAGCAAAAAAACCTTCAGCGGCACAAACACCGCTTTTTAATTCTACTAACTTATACAAATTTCAACTCCTTCGGTTTTACCCTTTTTCTTAAAAGGTCTTTTGTTATTTTTATACCATCTTGCGTACCGATAACAAGGAGTTTTGATTCACTTGTAACTAGGGTATCACCCTTTGGCATACTTAAAAATTTCCCATCTTTTTTTCTTATACCTACAACAGAGGTATTTGCAATCTCACGGATATGTGTCTCTTTGAGTTTTTTCAGCACTGCCCATGAATAACGCGGTACTTCAATCTCCTGCATATCAAGTGGGTTATCACTTTTGTATAAAAACTCTTCAAGCAGATTTTCCATATCTGGTCGTGCTGCCATAGCACTCACACGCTGTGCTGTCAGTTTTGTTGGGCTCACAACTGTGTCAGCTCCTAATTTTTTGAGCTTTTCAACATCACTCATACTCTCTGCGGCAGAGATGACATAATAAGGACGCGGAAGAAAATGCTCTTTTTCAAAAAGCCTTACAGAAGCAATCAGGGCAATATTATCAGCGATTGAATCTGAAAGTGTTATCAGACCTTTTGCAGAAGAGAGATGTGCTTTTAACATTGCAAGCTCTGCGTGAGGTTCTGCTTGCAAATATTGCGGGTATTTGTATTTAGCTGCCCACTCATGTATCTCTTCTCTTGGGTCAATGACCACAAAAGGTATATGATTCTTACGAAGTTGTTTTGTTACCTCAATCGTATAGTCATTATGGTAACAGACAACAAAGTGTTTTTTGAGCCTTGCGATTTTATATAACATTCTTCGCTCCTTAAGTATGGTAACAATATGCCCTTTATTTATCTCTGCAACTAAAATACCTATAGCACTTGAAAAAACTGCAAATCCGGCAATGATTAAATTAATCGTAAAAATTCTACCCTCTTCTGAAATAGGAGCAATCTCTCCAAATCCAACAGTAGTAAAGGTAATAGCAGTTTGGTATATTGCATCAATTATTGGAAAATCATCTATAAGTACATAACCTATAGTTCCAACAAGCATAACAAATACAGTAAGTATCAGGGGTAAGCGGAAAGCTTTAAGATGGGGGTAAACTTCTGGAAGAAGTTTTTTATCTGGTTTGGGAGCAATCTCCCAATTTAGGAATTTACGAATCCTTTCTAAAAGATTCAAAACAAATTCCTAAAGTTTACGAATTTTTCTTAAGTGTGCGTAATTCTCTTGCAGAAATCTTAATTTTTTTCGTTGTACCATCTTCTAATGTGATACGCACTGTTCTTAGGTTTAATAAAAAACGACGCTTTGTTCTGTTTTTTGCATGAGAAACATTGTTCCCACTCATAGGGCCTTTGCCGCTAATAGCACATCTTCTTGCCATTTGAGTATCCTTGAATGATATTTTAAAGTTGCGAATTGTACCAAATCAAAGCAAAACTTCAACTTAAGCCAAAACTATTTTGATGAGAAGCAACTCTTTTAGAATTCTTTTATCTAATTGTAGCTAAAATATACAATATTTCACAAAGAAGAGTAAACCATTTTGATTACCAAAGAAAAAATCGATGCATTTATAGAGAAGATTCCTCCCTCTCCACAGGCTCTGCGCAAAACAATCCTTGCCTTAAATGCAGGAGATTTAACAAAGGCTGCAGAAGCTGCGAAAGAAGATAAAGCACTCAGCCACTATCTTAAAGAGCTCGTTAACAAACCCATCTACGGATTTAGAAATGAAGTCAGTGATGTCTCTCAGATCTTTGGAATACTTGGAGTATCACAATCACAGCAAGCAGTTTACAACTATATGCTCACACTGCTCTCCCCTGCGAAATGGAAGCTTTTTAAACTCAATAGAAACTCTTTTAGTGATCTCCAAGCCGAACTCTCAATCCAATGGCAAAAAATATTAAAACATCTTCATATTGAAGATAAAGAGATTGAGAGTGCCATCGCCTTGCTTCCTGCGAGTATTATTGTCTCTGAAGCACTCTTTTGCGAGAAGATTGATGATGTAGAGCTACTGCGCTCAGTGAACAATATCGACCTCAATACAATTCTAAAAAGACTCTGCGGTATGGATTTGTTCGATATCTGTGAACGCATTGCACAAAAATGGGAAATGGATGAAAAGATTGCAAATATCATTCAAGCTGCAAGTGGGATTAAGCCATCAGATGATGAGAAAATAGATCTACTCGGTAAATGGATGCATCTCCTTCTCTTTTTTACGCTTTCAAAGCCTCAGTTTATTGATGCAGGACTGAATGATTTTATCGATTTTCAAATAGAATATGTTTCAGATATCTATGATGAATTCGCAACACTAATGGAGATAACATGAGAGCAACTGTAAAAGATGGTGTTGGTACTTTTCATCCCCAAGGTTTTTTAGATGGCAACGCAAGTGCTTCACTACTGAGTATAGAAGATATCGAAGCGACACTCAAACTTAATGCTGATATGATTTTAGTCTCACTCAAAAACGTCATCTTCTTTAACCGAAACGGACTTGATGCCTTTGTAAAACTTTTTCAAAAAGTACGTTCTGCAAACCATATAATCGTCGGATTCTGTGATTATGATACAAAGAAATACCAGACTATTATGAAGTTTTACAAAGATGAACTGATGTTTTCACTCTTTAAGACACAAGAGATTGCTACGCTCTTTGCCTCAAGTTTTAAAAATCAAAGTAAAAATGTTTTGCTCTACAGCGATGACAAATCCCAACGTGCTGCCATGGCAATAGAGTTGCATGACAACGGTCACAACCCAATAGTCGCTCAGACAAAAAAAGAGTTTGATGAAAAGGCAAAAGCAGAGAATGCCTATGATGTCATCATAGATGATACCTTTTTAGGACAGATGGGACAAAAAGTCGCTACCCGGGTTACCGGCAATGCAATCATCTATACCGTATCTTCTTTTTTAGATGCGGAAATAGGCAATACTTTTAATATTGCCTATCATAATAATTCGCTCAATGTCGGTTTTCGCCTTTTTATCTTCGATGCCTATAAAGTTGTCAGTATGAATGTCCATGCACTCAATTTTTTCTCCAAACTCGCTTCTGCGGCAGCTGAGTATAATGCAACCATCTGTTTTGTAGGTATGACTTTTGAGAAAACTCCCCTCTCTTTTAAAGAGACTCTCGAAGATTCGGGAATTATGTTTTTTGAACAGATGGATGATATTTTGGGCGATAAAGAGCTGCTAGAAGAGTTAGGCGCAAGCTCTGCTACTGCCATTAAAAGCAAACGGGCCTTAAATAAAGAAATAGTAACAGAGATTCCAAACTTTATCGATGCTACTGTTGCAACCATTGAGATGATGACAAACTCTAAAGCACTCAAAGAGGCTGTCAAAATCGATAAGCTTGAGATTACCGACAGAGAGAACAAAATTGCAAGCTCCATTGGTTTTTATGGAGATATTGACGGTATGGTCATTCTTGTGTTTCCAGATGGTATCGCGAAAAAAGCATGTGAGTTGCTCATCGGTGAGGATACAGATGATAAAGAGCTCATTTTAGACACTTTAGCTGAGCTTGTAAACATTGTTGGAGGAAAAGTAAAAACACTTCTTAACGATGAAAGTATCAGTGTAGATATTACCCTTCCTCGTACCTACCCTAATGTTGAGAGTCTTTTAGAGATTGCACAGGATAAAAAAGGTGTCCAGGTTGATCTCAATTTTAACAATGATAACTTTTTATTCTTCTTAACTAGATAAAAGTAAGTTCAGTATATAATTCCTTAATAATTTTGAAGGATAAAAATGATTCAAGTAGCTCCTAGTATTTTATCTGCTGATTTTGGGAATCTTGCACGTGATGTCAAAGAGATTTGTGAGGGAGGCTGTGACCTGGTTCATGTCGATGTCATGGATGGACATTTTGTACCAAACCTGACAATCGGTCCTGTCGTAGTCTCTGCTGTTGCAAAAGCTGCCACAAAACCTCTTGACATTCACCTGATGGTTGAGAACAATACATTTTTTGTTGAACTTTTTGCTCCACTTAAACCTGAATATATCTCTTTTCATATAGAAGAAGAGAAACATCCGCACAGACTTATCCAAAAAATCCGCTCTTACGGAATCAAGCCTGCTATCGTTTTAAATCCAAACTCAATTCCTGAAGAGTTGGAGTATATCTTAGCTGACTTGGATATGGTTCTGCTGATGAGTGTAAACCCGGGTTTTGGCGGACAAAGCTTTATCGATTCTGTCATACCAAAGGCAAAGAAACTTGATGCTATGCGAAAAAGACTCAATCCAAACTGTCTTATAGAAGTCGATGGTGGGGTAAGTGATAAAAACATTCAATCTTTAAAAGATGCCGGTGTCGATGTTGTTGTAGCGGGAAGCTATGTATTTAAACATCAAGACCGTGCCCAAGCTATAAAGAGTCTGCAAATCTAATGCGTACAAAAATCTGTGGTATTACAAATTATGAAGATGCAATGACAGCCATAGAGGCTGGTGCAGATGCACTTGGTTTTGTTTTTTATGAAAAATCCCCCCGTTATATCTCCCCAGAAAATGCAGCAGAGATCATCAAGCAACTACCTCCTTTTGTAGAGAAAGTAGCACTCTTCGTCAATCTTGATGCACCAACGATTGATACTATCTGCAAAACTGCAGGTGCTACACTCGCACAGATTCATTTTGAAGCAGATAATAATCTCTATGCATCTTTGCAAACACCGCATATAAAAGTTGTCCGTGCAAAATCAAAAGAAGATATTTTGCTCTATAGTGATGAATACAGACTAGTTGATGCTTACTGTGAAGCTTATGGCGGTGCAGGAAAACGTATCAATACAGAATGGTTTGAAGGTATAGACTGCTCAAAGATCATTCTTGCAGGTGGACTCTCACCTGATAATGTGGCATCGGTGAAAAAATTTGGCTTTTACGGTGTTGATGTCAGTAGTGGTGTAGAACTGTCTCACGGGAAAAAAAATGCACAAAAAGTAAAGGATTTTATCGTTCATGCTAAGTCATAACATCACTCTTGATGCAAAAAGTATCTCCCGGCTCTCCTCACGTGGACTCTCTCTTAAAATACTCAAAGACCAACTAGAACATGAACTAGAACTCTCACTTGAGCTTTGGCGTGCTCAAGGTCTTAATGTTGTTAAGCATCAAGGATATTATTACTTTGATACGGCATTCATTCCTATTGAAGAGGCAGAGTTTTGCATCGTCGATATTGAAACAAATGGCTCAAAAATAGAAAAACACCAGATTATAGAACTTGCCGCTGTCAAAGTAAGAGATGGTAAGATAATTGACAGATTTGAATCTCTCGTATATACGAAAGAGATAAACCCTCACATAACAGAGATAACAGGAATAAAAGCCGAAGATACAAAAGATGCTCCCCAGTTAAAAGAGGTACTTAAAGCATTTAGACTCTTTTTGGGCAATGCTATCTTTGTCGCGCATGATGTAAAATTTGATTATATGTTCATCTCAAAAAGTATGGAAAAAATCGGACTCGAACCACTACTAAACAGAAGTCTTTGCTCGCTTGCATTTGCCGAGAGAACAATAGTCTCCTACAGATATGCGCTCTCTTATTTAAATGATGCACTCAAACTCAATCCAAACGCACAGCACCATCGTGCTATGAGCGATGTTTTAACAACATACGGACTCTTTTTACTGTCACTGCAAAATTTAGATGAAAATGTAAAAACAGTAGAAGATTTAATTCGATTTTCAAAAGAGGCCAAAAGACTGAAGCGTCCTAAGTTTGATCCTCTTTTAGAGGAAAAAGAAGCCTAAACTACGTTTCTGGAAGTGTTTCTAGTTCAGCAAAAGCACCTGGTGCTGTAAGTTTGGCATAACGTGCTGCCATTCTCTCTTCTTCGCTCATAGCTTTTAATTTTCCTACTTCTTCTAGGAAATAATCAGCGATGGCAGAAGCGGCCGCTTCTTTCTCACGATGTGCACCGATTAACGGCTCATTGATAATATCATCGATAAGATTCAAATCTTTCAAGTCTTGTGATGTAATTTTGAGTGCATTTGTAGCAGTTTCGACTTTTTTCGGGTCATTCCATAAGATTGCCGCACAACCCTCAGGTGAAATAACAGAAAATACTGAATAACGCATCATTGCAAATCTGTCAGCAACACCGATAGCAAGTGCACCACCAGAACCACCTTCACCGATTACTATTGAGATAGTAGGAGTTTTGAGCTCAGCTAACTCTAAAAGGTTTCTTGCAATTGCTTCTGATTGGTTTCTCTCTTCTGCACCGATTCCTGGATATGCACCCGGAGTGTCAATCAGCATCAAAAGTGGAAGATTAAACTTCTCGGCAAGTTTTGCTGCACGAAGTGCTTTACGGTATCCTTCAGGGTGCGGCATACCAAAGTTACGTTTTAACTTATTTTTTGTTCCACGCCCTTTTTGCTCACCGATTACCACGACTTTTTCATCACCGATGTAACCCATATAGCAGATAATCGCAGCATCATCACGGAAGTGTCTGTCTCCATGGATCTCATACTTATCTCTCATTATAAGATTAATATAATCAAGTGCATAAGGACGGTCAAGGTGACGTGCAAGCTGTAGTTTTTGAAAGTCAGAAAGATTTTTGTAAATCTTTTCAACCTCTTTATCTAGTTTCTTTTTTAACTCTTCAACAGCCGCATAATCATGACGTACCTGTGCAGAGATGATATCTTCTTGAATAAATTTAATCTTATATTCAAAGTCTAAGTATGTAGCCAAATCAAATCCTTCTTAGATTTTTTTGAAAATAAGAACGCCGTTAGTTCCACCAAAACCAAATGAGTTAGACATAACTACATTTAAGTCAGCTTTTCTTGCACCTTCTGTAACATAGTCAAGATCACAGTTTTCATCAGGAGTCTCATAGTTGATCGTTGGAGGGATGAGACCGTCTCTCATAGCCATCAGACATGTAACAGCCTCAATACCACCTGCAGCACCAAGACAGTGACCAATCTGTCCTTTGATAGAACTCATTGGAGGGCAGTTCTCTTTGCCACCAAGTAGCTCTTTTACTGCCAATGTTTCGTTCTTATCATTGATAGGTGTTGAAGTACCGTGTGCATTTACATAGTCAATCTTTGGTTCACCAGCCATTTTGTATGCTGCTTTCATAGCACGTGCAGGACCATCAAGACTTGGAGTAGTAATGTGATTTGCATCACCACTTTCACCAAAACCGATAATCTCACCATAGATCTTAGCACCACGTGCCACTGCATCATCATATGCTTCAAGAACAAGTGCTGCTGCACCCTCACCCATAACAAAACCGTCACGACCTGCATCAAATGGACGAGATGCATGTTTTGGGTCATCATTTCTAGTAGAGAGTGCTTTCATAGCAGCAAATCCACCAACACCAACACCAGTAACTGCAGACTCAGCAGAAACAACAAGCATCTTGTCAGCACCACCACACATAATTGTTTTACATGCTTCACTTACAGCATGCGTTCCTGCAGCACAAGCAGTAACAGACGATAAGTTCGGTCCTTTTGTTCCATGCTCAATAGAAACAAATCCTCCAAGCATATTCACAAGTGCACCAGGGATAAAGAACGGAGAAATTCTTCTTGGTCCGCGAGAATCTAAAATGATAGAGTTTTTCTCGATTGATGGAAGCCCACCAATACCACTCCCTGCAGAGATACCAAATCTCTCCATATCTGTATCTTCTGGAAGTGCTGCATCTTCCATAGCTTCTTGAGCAGCTTTAAGACCTAAGTGAATAAATCTGTCCGCTTTTTTCACCTCTTTTGCCGGCATTACAGTTGCTGGGTCAAAATCTTTCACCTCACCTGCAATCTTCACACTAAATGCTTCCGGGTCAAAAAGAGTAATAGTGTCAATTCCACACTCGCCTTCACATATCGCTTTAAATGCACTCTCTTTGTCATTTCCTACAGAATTTATCATACCAAGGCCAGTTACTACTACTCTTCTCATTTAAATATTCTCCATAAATAAAATACTTTTAAAAATTAATTAACCAAATTAACTACTAAAAATATTTACTTCCAAGAAGCAGAACTCCTTGGGTAAGTAAACTACGACTATTTGCTTTCTATATAGTTAACAACGTCTTGAACTGTTTGAATCTTTTCAGCTTCATCATCAGGAATTTCGATATCGAATTTTTCTTCAAGAGCCATTACTAATTCTACAACATCAAGGCTATCTGCACCTAAATCTTCTACAAATTTTGAATCTTCTTTTACCTCATCTGGGCTCACGCTTAGTTGTTCAACTACTACTTCTTTAATATCGTCTAAAAGTGCCATTATAGCTCCTGTCTTTAAGTTTAAAATCCCGTAATTATAGCATAAATATCTTAATCAATTTGGAAACAAGCCAAAATAAATCAAGAAAATTACGCCATATTCATCCCACCATTTACTTTTAAAGTCTCTCCTGTGATGTAAGAAGCACTGTCTGAAAGTAGAAATGCCGTTGCTTCAGCAACCTCTGCTGGGTTACCAAAACGATTCATTGGAATCTTGTCCGTAAAACTTTTCTTTACCTCATCACTAAGCACTTCTGTCATCTCTGTTGCAATAAATCCGGGAGTAACTGTGTTGTATCTGATACCACTTGTTGCTGCTTCAATCGCGAATGATTTACTCATCGCAATCACTCCACCTTTACTTGCCGCATAGTTTGTCTGACCACCATTTCCTGTTTCACCAACAATCGAAGCGATATTAACTACTGAGCCAAATTTCTTTTTACGTGCAGCCTTAAAAAATTCACGACAACCGATAAATACTGATGTCAGATTTGCGTTAATTACAGACATGAAATCTTCTGTCTTCATACGAAGCGCAAGCTTATCGTTTGTGATGCCGGCATTGTTTACAAGATAGCTAAGCTCACCGTCAGAATCAATGATAGTTTTAATCGCATCGATAAATGCTGCCTCATCACTCACATCAAAACCGATAACTGCTGCCTCACCGCCTGCAGCTTCAATAGCCTCTTTTACAGCATCTGCTTCTGCTGCACCACTACGATAGTTAATCCAAACTTTCAGACCATAACCTGCTAAAACCTTTGCAATCTCTGCACCGATACCACGACTTGAACCTGTTACTAAAACATTTTTACCTGAGAATTTCATATTCTGTATTTTCCTTTTTATTAAAATTAGACTAAAGAGTGATCCATCTCTGCTGGAATCTCTAAATTCATAAGTTTTAAGACTGTCGGTGCAATGTTATTAAGCCCACCGTTATCAACTTTCTCTACACCATCTGCATCAACGAAACACCATACTTTTCCAACTGTATGGTTTGTAAGAACATTGCCTGCATCATCTTTCATCTCTTCACAGTTTCCATGATCACTTGTAAGAACAAAAGAATACTCATTCTCTTTTGCTTTGCTCCAGATTTTTCCCAACTGCTCATCAACTGCCTCAACAGCTTTTTTCGCTGCTTCAAAATCTCCTGTATGACCTACCATGTCGCCATTTGCAAAGTTCACTACGATAAAGTCATACCCTTCATCCATAGCCTTCAGCACTGCTTCACCTACCTCGTGCGCACTCATTTCCGGTTTCATATCGTAAGTTTTTACATCCGGTGAAGGAATAAGCACACGCGTCTCATTGGCGTACGGTTCATCAATACCACCATTTAAAAAGAATGTCACATGCGCATACTTTTCCGTCTCCGCAGTATGAAGCTGTCTAAGTCCTGCATTAGAGATCACCTCTGCAAGAGTATTTTTTGGTGGCTCTTTTTTAAATAAAACAGGATAATTAAAGCTCTTATCATACTCTGTTATCGTTGCAAGATGCACTTTGATAGGTTTACGTTCAAACTCTGCAAAATTCTCACCTGCCAAAGCTGTCACCATCTCACGCATACGATCACTTCTAAAGTTGATCGTAAGTACCGCATCTCCATCTTGCATGCCTTCATAATCTTCAAATGCAGTTGGTTCTACAAACTCATCTGTCTCGCCCTGTGCATAAGAGTGACCGATGTAAGCTTCAGGACTCATTGAAGTCTTTGGCTCAGCATTTACGATTGCATCATATCCGCGTTTGATTCTCTCCCAGCGGTTATCTCTGTCCATTGCATAAAAACGTCCTGCTATTGTTGCGATAGTCACATTTTCATTCAAGTGCTCTTGTACTTTTTCTATATACTTTTGTGCAGATGTAGGAGAGACATCACGACCGTCAGTGATAAGATGTAAAAAAACTTTTTTGTCGTTTTTTGCCGCGATATCCGCTAAACCCATAAAATGGTCTATGTGCGAATGTACACCACCGTCACTTAAAAGTCCGATAAGATGAATTCTATCTGATCTACCAAAAAGATCTTGGAGTACTTCATTGGACTCTAACGTTCCCTCTTGGAGTGCCAAAGATATCTTTACCAAATCCTGATACAAAACACGTCCGCTTCCTATACTCATATGTCCTACTTCAGAGTTCCCCATCTGTCCTTCTGGAAGTCCAACGCTCAAACCAAAAGTATCGATTAGAGAGTGAGGTACCTGACTAAAGAGTTTATCATATGTAGGTTTGTTTGCATTATAAAAGGCATTATGCTCTGTGTTAGCACAAAAACCTATCCCGTCTGTGATGACCAATATCGCTTTTTTACTCAATACAACTATCCTGTTCATTAATAATTCGTTTGCGGATTATACTATAATGTCACTTTGATTTTACAAATGAATAGGAAATATATTGCTATATTGGTTACATGATTTTTTAGATATTAACATTTTGGGATACATCACTATCCGAGCCGGTGTTGCATTTTTTATCGCACTCTGTCTTACACTTTTTTTACTCCCTCGTTTTATAAAATGGGCACAAAGAACTTCCAGTGTACAACCTATCAATGACTGGGCACCCGAACGTCATCAAGAGAAGCACTCGACCCCTACAATGGGTGGTATCGTTTTCATAGGTGCGACTATATTTGCGTCTCTCTTATCGATACGCTGGGACAATGCTTATGCACAAGCAGGAATCCTTACTCTGTTTCTGTTTTCACTGATTGGTTTTTATGATGACTTTGCAAAGATAAAAAAAAGTGAAAACCTGGCAGGATTTAAAGCAAGAACAAAACTTTTTTTACAAATTCTCTCAGCCTTTGCAGTAGCAGCTTTTTTATGTCTCTTTGCAGACTTTAATACAGATCTCTACATTCCATTTCTAAAAAACCCTGTTATGGATATGGGTGTTTTTGCCATCTTACTATGGGTTTTGGTCATCATTGCAACATCAAATGCGGTTAACCTGACAGACGGACTTGATGGTCTTGCAACGGTACCTTCCATTGTTGCACTGACAACATTTAGCATTATCATTTACATCACGGGAAATATAAAAATCTCTTCTTACCTTTTAATGCCACACTTTCAAGTGAGTGAAGTTGCCATTATTGCCAGTGCACTCATCGGTGCACTTACAGGATTTCTCTGGTATAACTGCCATCCGGCAGAGGTCTTTATGGGTGATAGTGGCTCTTTGACAATCGGAGCATTTTTAGGCTATCTTGCCATCATCTCAAAAAGTGAGATTCTACTTTTTCTTATTGGTTCTATCTTTGTTATTGAAACGCTCTCCGTTATTTTACAGGTTGGAAGTTTTAAGCTCAGACAAAAAAGAGTCTTTTTAATGGCACCGATTCACCATCACTTTGAGATGAAAAACTGGGCAGAGAACAAAATCATTGTCCGTTTTTGGATTATTGCCATCCTATCAAATATCTTGGCACTTATAACACTCAAAATAAGATAATGAATCTCGCAGTTTTCGCCTCTCACAACGGTAGCGCCTTAGATGTTATCTACACTGCCATTGAAAAAGGAGAATTGCAGTTCAATCTAAAGCTTGTCATCTCAAATAACTCAGATGCAAAAGTACTTAAAAAAGCAAAAAACTACAATATAAAGCACACCGTTATCAATGCAAAACTTTTTGAAAGTCCGGACCTCGTAATCTTTGAACTTTTAAAACGTGAAAATATAGCGTGTGTCTTTCTTGCCGGTTATATGAAGAAACTCTCACTTCTCATTACAAGGAACTTCAAGGTTATCAACTCCCACCCTGCACTGCTACCAAAGTTTGGTGGAAACGGAATGTATGGACGCTTCGTTCATGAAGCAGTGATAAAAAATAAAGAAAAAGTAAGTGGCGTTACTATTCATGAGGTAAATGAGAACTATGATGAAGGCAAAATTATTTTACAGAAGTCTCTAGAGATTCACCCAAATGAGACTGTAGAGAAACTTGAAGAACGCATCAAAGAGCTTGAAAAAAGCACAATTCTTGAAGGTCTGCAGCAATGTTTGAACTAGCAGAATACATCGGTATCATCGCTTTTGCCATGAGTGGTTTTTTTGTGGCTGTACGCAATCATCTTGACCTGCTTGGTGTACTCATTGCTACTTTTTTAACGGCACTTGGCGGTGGAATACTGCGAGACATTACTGTGGACAAAATCCCTTTCACCTTTTCACACAACTACCCTGCCGTTATCGTTATCTCTGTTATGCTGCTTTTGATTGTTTTTAAGTTTCATAAACGTAACTCACTGGAGAACAAACCTCTTTTTATTTTAAGTGACTCCATAGGACTGGTCTCTTTTAGTATCTCCGGTGCACTAATCGCCATAGAAGCAAATTTTAATTTGACCGGTGTAATTGCCATGGGGTTTATCACTGCTGTTGGAGGAGGAATTGCCAGAGATGTCATCATCAATGAAGTACCTTTTGTTTTAAAAACCGGTTTTTATGGGACTGTTTCTATTTTTATCTCCATAAGTCTCTATTTTTTACATCTGCAAAATGCAATCTCTTTCATTGCTATCAGCACTATTTTCGTTCTTGCACTCACACTCAGACTCCTTGCCTATTATAAAAAGTGGTCTATTCCTCTACAATAATATAAGCTTACTTTCAGTACCAACGGGGTATAATTTCGCTCTTTTAAAGATGGCCTGTTAGCTCAGTCGGTAGAGCAAGTGACTGAAAATCACTGTGTCCTTGGTTCGATTCCGAGACAGGCCACCACTTCATTTTACCTATATCAAATCTTAAAACGCCCATTCAACCAATAAATGCAATTTCCACCTCTTAATTATGCAGCCATTACTTTTGAAACTGTAGCATAAAAAACTTGAGCAGGAGTTTTAAAGCCAAGAGATTTTCGTGGTCTGT